>CAISYZ010000229.1 GCA_903889895.1 uncultured Verrucomicrobia subdivision 3 bacterium
CCACCCTCAAGGAAGCGTCGCAGAATTGAAATCGAAAAATGACCGGACAGCGAGAATAGCCAGATTTTACCGAAATGAAATCGTTGTCAGCAAAACCTTAACCGGACAGTAGTGGGTCGTCATATATTATTGAGCCGCAGGAAACCACTTTAAGAGTTCGGCCGCGACCAATTCGTGGCCGTGGCGGTTGGGATGATTGACTTGGGCCATCAGGTCCGAAAGCTTGCCGACGCCGTGAACGTAATTTTGAAACGCGGCGAGACTGTCCACCAGTCCAACGTGATATTCCGCGGCCAGCCGGCGGATGAGTTCCGCTTGCCGGTTGAGAGGATCATTGGGGTCGGCCAGCTTCGCGGACAAATCGCCTGTGGGCGTAAGTAAAATGACCTTCACATTTTTTTGCTGCGCGGCTTCAATCATGGCACGCCACGCTTTTTCGGCGTGCGCCACCCCGATGTGCCGGTCATTCAGCGCGTAGTCGATGGTCACCACTTCAGGTTTCAGGCTCAACACGTCGCGCCCGAAGCGCGCCGCGCCCTGCTCGGAGTTCTCGCCGCCGATGGCGGTGACAATGACATTGATGACCGCGTGCGGAAAGCGCTCGCTCAATCCGCGATGCAGCAGATACGGATACGCGTCAAAGGTTCGCACCTCCGGCGTCCGCGCATAACCCGCCGGCACGCTGTGCCCATGGCAGACGATGTTGACGGAGTGGTTCGTCGGCCAGCACTGCGCCATTTCGCAGGAAACGCTCAAAAGGTAATTCGTCGGCGATGCCACGGCGGGAATTGCTCCACCCCGAGTGATGCCACCCGACCCGCTAACGACCGCCAGCCAGACGGCGAGCAGTTGCAACCATTTAAACGTGCAGGCAGACGTTGGCTTTCGCAGTCGCCCAAGGACAAAAATTGTGATCATGAGATGACCCTGAGTTTGGAAGGTCTGGGAAATGATTCAATCCCGAAAACTCGTGGTGGCAAAATAGGGGGGCGCGGATATAAATCATTTCACATGCAAAAATATTTTTCGTTTTGATGGTTTTGCGGCTAAATTGAAACCGTGAAAATTTCCATGAACCAAGTGCTCGCCGGCCTGCTGTTGGTCTCCGGCGGCGGCTGGGCCAATGAAGCAGCCGGCGCGGTGCCGGGAATTGTCTTCCTCGAAGCCGAGCAGTTCGCGGATTTGGGCGGCTGGGATGTGGACCAGCAGTCCATGGAGCAGATGGGTTCGCCGTATCTGCTGGCGCACGGTTTGGGCGTGCCGGTGAAGGACGCGGTGACGACTGCGAATTTTCCGGAAGCGGGAACGTATCACGTCTGGGTGCGAACGCGCGACTGGGTGGCGCCGTGGAAGGCGCCGGGAGCACCGGGGAAATTTCAACTGCTCATCAACGGCCAGCCGCTCGCCACGACTTTCGGCACCGAAGGCGCTGCGTGGCACTGGCAGGACGGCGGCAAAGTGGAGGTTGGCGCGCAGGCCACGGTGGCATTGCATGATTTGACCGGATTTGAAGGGCGTTGCGACGCGATGGTGTTTTGCCAGGACGACGCGTTCACGCCACCGAACGAACCGGCCGCGCTGGAAAAATTTCGCCGCACTGCGCTCGGTCTCCCGGAGCAACCAGACGATGGCGGCAGTTTTGATTTGGTGGTGGTCGGCGGCGGCATCGCCGGCACGAGCGCGGCGATTTCTGCGGCGCGGAATGGTTTGAAGGTGGCGCTGGTGCAGGACCGCCCGGTGCTCGGCGGCAACGGCAGTTCCGAGGTGCGCGTCTGGCCGGAAGGTCACACCCAACAGCAACCATATCCGCATATTGGCGACATCGTGGAGGAACTGGTCCCGCCGAAAGCAAATGGCACCGGAAACGCCAAGACCGGCACCATCTACGCCGACGCCCGGAAAACCGACCTCGTCGGCGCGGAGCCGCGCATCACGTTATTCTTGGAAGAGCGGGTGTTTGCGGTGGAGACGAACGGCCGGCGCATCACGGCCGTCGTGGCGCAGCACGTCCGCACCGCCCGCCGCGTGCGGCTGACGGGGAAATTTTTTGCCGATTGCACCGGCGACGGCACGGTGGGTTTTCTGGGCGGCGCGGACTACGCGCTCACCCGCGAGGAGCATCAGGGCTTGAGCAATCTCTGGAACGTGATGGATGCATCCGACACAAACCAAGTCCTCAAATGCGAATGCAAGGACAAGACCGCGCTGGCGATGGCGTGCGAGGCAGGCAACGTCGCCGTGCCGTTTCCGCGCTGCCCCTGGGCGATTGATTTGAGCAACAAACCGTTTCCCGGACGCGAAAAATTCAAGGGCCAGTGGGGCGGCAAGAACGCGCTTGACAATCTCGGCGGCTGGTTTTGGGAAAGCGGTTTTGACAAAGATCCCATCGCCGACGTGGAGCAGATCCGTGATTTGAACTTGCGCGCGATGTATGGTGCGTGGGACGCGCTCAAGAATGTAGATCATTTATATCCCAATCACCGCATCGGCTGGGCGGCGTTCATCGCCGGCAAACGCGAGTCGCGCCGGTTGCTGGGCGATGTGATTCTCTCCGCCGATGACTTTCGCACCAACCGCGTTTTTGCAGACGGCGCTTTTCCCTGTTCGTGGCACATTGACCTCCATGCCCCGGACAAAAATTTTCAAAAAGGTTTGGAAGGCGAGGAATTCATTTCGCGGGCAACCGAGGGCAAGGGTTACGAATACCACGGACCCTATTGGGCACCGTATCGCTGTCTCTACAGCCGCAACGTGACCAATCTTTTCATGGCCGGCCGCGACATCAGCGTGACGCACGAGGCGCTCGGTCCAGTGCGCGTGATGCGCACCTGCGGCATGATGGGCGAAATCGTCGGCAAAGCCGCTTGGATTTGCGTGCGCCACAACACCACACCGCAGGGCGTCTATGAAAACTACCTGCCACTGCTGAAGGAACTGATGTCCCAGCCGGGAAAATTGCGGCGGGTTACTTTGGAAGGTGCTTGGGCGACGCCCGGAAACTGAATTAACTGTTGCTTGCTTCACGCAGCGGACGGCAGTTAAGTTCATCTTGCATCATTTGATGAGAAATTGAAGCCCTGTATTTCATGATTTTGCCATAAGCAATTGGCAAATTTTAGGGGAAAATTATTTGGACGCAGGCAACGACCATTGATCCCGCCATGGCACCATCGGTTTACCATCCGTGTCAAATTCCAGCGGCAGCCAGACGTAACGCGAATCTTGCAAGTCCCATTTATTCCAGCGGTCAAACATGGCAATGAACTGGTTCGTCTGCCCTGTCACCGGCAGGACGTAAGTGCTCTGGCAGAAAAAAGTTAAATCTGCATTTGTCCCGCGACACGGATTGCCCAGCTCGGTCCAAGGGCCAAAAATATTGTCCGCCACCGCCGTGCGCGCGGGGTTGGGATCCCAGCCGGAACAGCCGGACGCAATCAGATAATACTTGCCATTCCGTTTGAACACCGCTGGCGCCTCGGTCGAACGACCAATCAAAATGCGCGTATATTTGCCGGCGGGCTGCAAATAGTCGTCAGTCAACAGCGAAACGTGCATCGTGGGATTTTCCTCCGACGCGTAAAATTGATACGCCTTTCCGTCGTCATCCACAAACAACGTCATGTCGCGCGCCATCTGGCCACCTTGAAAATCTCGCGCTAGGATGTTGTTCGCATCATGGTTCTGGTCCTTGGCCGTGACATTGATCGGCCAGACTCCGGCGTTCGGGCGAAAACTGCCGAGATATTTGAACGGCCCGGTCGGCGAATCGCTCACGGCAACGCCTGAATGAGCCGCGCTGTAATCCGGACTATCCTGATGGAGCCACATAACGAACTTTTTCGTCTTGGCGTTGTAAATCACCTTGGGCCGTTCGATGACGTTTTCGCAAGCCAAGTCGTGATCGGGATCATCTGCCACGGAAGGCAGGACCAAGCCCTCATTCTTCCAATCGTAAAGATTTGTGGAGGAATAACACGAAACGCCGCCAGCAATGACACGTGTGCCACCCCAGCTTTTGTTCACTTTTGCAAGATAGGTGCGACCTTCCTTGAACTCGCCATACCAATAATAGATGCCGTCGCGAAAAAGAATGCCACCGCCGTGGGCATTGATCGGCTTGCCGGAGGTGTCATTCCAAATTTGCCCCGGCCGGAATGCAATCGCTTCGTCCGCGCGTGTGGAACTCAATACGAATAATAAATAGAACGCGATGCGAGCAAACAAACTTGGCTTCATTTTCAGGGTGATGGGATGCTTTTATAAGTTTTCGAGTCACTAAGACCCATGTTGAAACGGATTTTTCGCGGTAAAACGACCGACCAATTTTTCCGTAAAACACTAAAACAACCCATTTGCGCTGGCTTTAATTTTCAACTGAAACGCGTCAAACCTGCTAGAGCAAGCCTTCTTTCACCGCCTTGGCGACGGCGGCGGTAGAAGTATGCACATGGAGTTTGGCGTATATATTTCTAAGGTGGGAATCCACCGTGTGATAACTCAAATCGAGTTCCTCGGCGATGCCCTTCATCCCCTGCCCTTGGGCCATCAATCGCAAAACGGATTGTTCACGGCTGGTCAGGATTTGAACCGGTTTGGGCGCGGCACGACCAGACAGCATATCCAACACAGACTTGGCCACCTGCGGCGTCATGGGTGCCCCACCGGAGATGGCTTCCTTGATGGAGCGGACAATCGCGGCGGTATTGGAGGGCTTGAGCAGGTAACCCGAGGCCCCGGCACAAACAGCTTTGAACACTTTCTCGTGATCGTCAAAAACCGTCAACATCACGATGCGGGTGGTAGGCGAAAGAGTTTTTATCTGCTTGATGGCATCAATCCCATTGATCCCAGGCAAGCCCACGTCCAATAAAACCACGTCGGGAACAGCTCCGGCGTGTAACGCGTCCAAAGCGTCTTCCGCATTGGAAAACTGATTGGTGCACTTGATGCCGGCCATACCGTTGACCACCCTGGAAAGCGTGGTGCGAAAGTTTTTGTTGTCCTCAATTAGCCAGACACTCACGGGGGGAGAAACCTCGGCAAGGTTGTCCGTCTCCGCCTTGGCGAGAAATTCGGTTTCGGTCAGTTTCATTTGGGTGCTTCGTTTATTTTTCCGACTGCCGCAGATTTTTCGACGCTTAATTCGGATGATTGATATAACATAGTATCCCTAATTAAAGAGCTTCCGCCAGTCACGAGATTTCGTGATGGGCGCGGTCAATTTGACCACAGTGCCACTTTGCGGCTGGCTGGTCACTGTCAATTCTGCCCGCATCTCGGCGGCGCGATTCTGGTAATTTTTAAGGCCGTCGCCGAGGCTTTGTTTGAAAACATCAAAACCCACGCCGTCGTCTTTGACTTCAAGGACAAGATTCCCATCAAGGCAATATAACCGGATGAATACATGGTTTGCTCGCGAATGTTTGCGAATGTTGTTCAACACCTCCTTGAACAGCGGCGGCACGTTTCGCCGGAGTTCCAGCGACAACTTGATGTTTTCTGGGTGTTCCATTTCCGCGAACACATAAGAGACATTTGACAGCATGATCACGGCAATTTGTTTGAGCCGCGCCACCAGATCCGTGAGATGTTCGTGGGAGGGGTTGATGATCCACACCAAATCACGCAAGGTGTCCATGGTCTGCTCCGCCGTCGATCGAATTTGGGCAAGATCCCCCGGTTGAGGTATTTGTTCCATGACTTCGGTCAGCAGCGAAATACTTCCCAGGTTGGCGCCAACTTCATCATGGAGATCGCGCGCGATCTGCTGGCGCAAGCGCTCCAATGCCCGCAAACGCGCCAGCCGGACGCGGTAAAAAATGGCCATCACGGCGACGACCACCAGCCCAATGAGCAGTTTGAACCACACCGTCTGCCAAAAGAGCGGCAGCACCTGAAATGACAACCGCGCGCCCGCTTCATTCCAAACACCGTGGTTGTTGCAGGCGTTCACCTCAAAGGTGTATCGTCCAGGCGGCAGATGCGAAAAATATGCCACCCTTTGATCTGCCGCTTCAATCCAACGATTGTCTAAACCTTCCAGCCGGTATCGAAAGCGAACCTGCCTCGGCGATGAAAAACTCAGCGCCGTATAGCGGATTTCCAACTGTCGGGTGCCCGCCGGACAAAGGATATGATTTTTTTTAGCATCAAGACCTAATAAGATGTTGTCGCTAGGCATAAGTTTGCCGTCAGCTCGCACGGACTCGATCACCAGTGGCGGCGGCAAATCATTCGGCTGAATGGCCTGTGAATCCACCATCGCCAATCCCACACTTGTGATATACCAAAGCCGGTCATCGGCACTGCGGCAGGCGATTGGCTGATAACCACCCATAATCTCCCAGGCACCCAATCCATCGCCACTGCCGAGCTGCAAACAGTTAACAGAATTTATTTCGCCGGCCGTAAATTGATTTGCCTGCTTCCGGCCGATGCGAAATATACCGCTGGACGAACCAATCCAAAGGTTACCTGTGTTGTCGGAGCGAATGTCGCTGATGGAATCATCCGGCAATCCCTGCTCATGTGTCAAAGTTCCCCAATGGCCATTGACTAGGTAGGCCAAACCACTCCTCCTCATACCAATCCATATTGTGCCATCAGCGGCGCAAAATATCGTGTGAATGCTGCTGTGCAAAAAATCACCGCCAATCTTACTGGTTTGATGGGTTAAGTAGTCGTATCGAAACAATCCGCCATCTTGCAGCCCGATCCAGATCGAGCCATCGCCCGCCTCCGCAAAACATCGCACATCAGAATTGGTCAGCAGAACTTGCGCGGGATTCGTGCTGCCCATTTCAAAACGTGCCGCTCCCAGCGTGGTGCCCACCCAGACAGCTTTGCGAGAATCTTGAAACAAGGCGCTGGGAAAGCCTCCAGTTGGATTGGGTAAATATGTTCCCTGGGGATGCGCCTTATCTCGCAGCCATATTCCATAGTTGAACATTCCCATCCAAATGCGTTTATTTGCATCCTCGAATATACAAGAGATATCTTGATGCCAAACATCATCCAATGGATGATCCAAGACGCGACTGTCCTGGCCGATTCGGTAACGACCGGCACCCTCCGTTCCCACCCAAAAACCTCCGGCTGAGGCCGGTGCGATGGTTGTTACCGCCCGGTTTTGCCAGTTATCAGACGGCGTAATCATCTTCACCACGCGCCGTGAAAGACGATTGAGCCCATGAACCGTGCCAACCCAAAGGTTTTTCTCCCGGTCCTCGCATAACGACAACACCTGATCTTGCGTTAGGCCGTTGGAATGATCTAGCTTGTGTTGTCTGCCATCTGCTTCCAATAGCCACAAGCCCTGCCCGTCAGTGCCAACCATCAACGTGCCAAATCTAGACTCACGAATTTCGGTATTTCCCCTTACCTGCAAATCAATCACTCCTCGATCTTCCACCCAGGTATCGCCTTGCCAGCGCCGGATAGACTGGCCATCTCGAACCCACAATCCGCCTGCACGTGCTGGCGTGATATTTCTCCATTGTCCAGCCTGCCCGGGGATGGCGAGCGTAAATTTCTGCGTTTTAGCATCCAACAGGTAAAGATTCCCGCCGTCAACCAGCACCCACAAACCACCATTTTCCGTCGCGCAAATATCCCAGATGTCATGATTCTTCGGACGAATCATCGACGCTCCAGGAATGCAATCTTTTACTGGAAGCAGCGTGTGCCGGCTTGCTGCCCAAACCGTGCCATCACGGGCTTCGACCAACCTCTCCACTGGATCCAGATGCTCTGCCTGTGAAAATTTGAGTTGGTGAAATCCGCTGGCATCCTTCCATCCAATCTCTCCGGACTGCGTGCCATACCAGAGCCTCCGGTGGCTGTCCTCCAAAAGACAATTAACCATGCTGTTCGCCAGACCCGGGGTATCCGAATCGTAAAAACGCTCGAACCGCACACCATCAAACCTGGCCAGTCCATCCAGCGTCGCCAGCCAGATGTAACCATCTTGAGTTTGAATCACTTCATGAATACGCGCGGAAGGCAATCCATCTTGAACCTGCCAATTAACGATTACATAATCAGCATCTTGCGCGCCGCCAAACTCGTCCGCCCAAATCGAATTCACCGCCAAATGCCATGGCAGCAATAGGCAAATAAAAATCCGGATGCCATTGCGGCAAACTGCCTGGCAAAGTGTGGATGCTTTCATTTGGTAAATCCTCACAAATGCTTCATCGACAGTCAAACAACCATGAACAGTCAAAAACCAAAATCTGCTACTGCAAACATACAGTTTCAAGGTTCACTTGGTCTTCTTCACTTCGATAGTCTTGTCCTCCAGTTCATGGCGCACCTCGGAGGCGACCGCATCGGGCGCTTGCTCCGGTAACGAAAGCGCACCGCCCGAATCATCGTTATTGATGGCAACCGATTGGTCTGGCGCTGCCAGCATTGTTGCTTTCAAGATTTTTTTTAAAGCCATCAATTCAAAATTTTCACCTGACGGCCAGTTGATAATTGTCAGATAGATTTCTACCGGCTTGGTCGCGCAATACAAGATGTTGGCGAAGGAAACCATCTTGTCGGAACCGTAGCCTTCGCTGGTATTCTGTCATGGTGATTTTGGCATTGCACATGGTCCAATCGCAAATGCTTGGAATCAGAATGCCGTGATAAAAACCCGCCGGCATCGAATAAATACCCCAGTGGATAAACACCCGAAACTTCGCATCCCGCCACCACACCATTCGCGCATCCCGCTGCGCCAGCATCTCGGCTAGTGTCGTATTCATTTCATTAATTCGGACCGCACGGCTATAACCTGCACGAAACATTCCTGCGGTGATAGTCAATAGACCTGAGAATTTAACTTAATTACTTTGCATGTAAAAATTACCAAGTCAGGGTTGTTTGATCAGATAAAAACTTTGCGCCTGGATACTAATTGAAATGGCATTACTGAACGCGCCGCCCGTGGTAAACAAGCCGGTGGCATTCGTCAGCCAACTCGCCAACGGCAAGGCAAGATTGGTGGAGGTCAGAATCGAATACGTGCCCAATGCCACACCGTTGGTGCCTTGTAGAATTAACCTGCCGTCAGATACAGTGACACTATTGACAACCGGTTTCGGCAGAAGTGTGTTGGTCACCATCATATCCAGACCGCCCATGGCGTTGGTTTGCAATGAGACGGTTCCGGCAGCACCATTGCCCGTGACCGTCACCGTTGGCAATATGCCGGTCACCGTGCCAAGGTTGCCAGTTGTGGCTGCGGCGATCAACGGATGAATTCCGGCGGACATTGTCGCTCCAGTGTTGTTGACCTTAATTTTCGTGCTCGCAGAGATGGTCATGGTGCCGTTGGTTTGAATAAAGGAGGCGTTGGTTCCATCGTTCACCAATGACAATGTGCCCACGCTGCAATTGTTCGCGCCATTGATTAGCGCTCCCACCGAACTGTTTGCCAGCGTGCTGCCGCTGACGAGCGCAAACGTCGTGGTCCCGCCTGAAACATTGAATGTCGCGGCACCGGCCACGATGATATTGCTGCTGACGAGATGACCGCTGCCGCTCAGCGCCAGCGTGCCGGCGTTGATGGTCGTGGTGCCGGTGTAGGTGTTGGTGCCGGTGAGTGTGAAGGCACCAGAGCCGATCTTGTTCAATGATCCGCTGTTAGTCAACGCGCCGCCATAGGTCGTGCTGGAGCCGCTGTTGCCTATGGCTATTGAACTGACGTTCAGATTCAGGTTGCGGCCGCCGGTCAAGGCGCCGATGACGGCATTGTTGATCAACGTAACTGAGCCGTTGTCGTTTGTGTTCATGTCCAGCGTGGCATATTGCAGCGCATTGACGTTTTGCAAGACTAATGACCAGCCGGAGCGGATTGTGCCAGAGAAGGTATTCGCCGCGTTAAGATAAGCAAGGCCGACGGAATTTACCAGTATGGTGGCGTTGGGCCCTCCGCTGATGACACTATTGAAATTATTGGCGCTGCCACTGTTATTACCATTGCCACCGATAGTTAGTGTATAACTGCTATTGCCCATGTTCAAACCGCCAGTAAAGGAATTACCAGTCGTGGCTCCATCCGATTGAACCGAGGAATTTGCTGCCAGGGTAACGGGTCCGGCCCAAGTATTATGTGTGCCGGCATTTCCACCACCCGTATGTAGTTGACCACCATTCAGGGTCAATGCGTTGGTAACGGTTACCGTGATGGCGGAATAATTGTAGGCATAACCATTCGAATTTACCGTCACCGGGCCGATGCCAAATTCGTAGCTGTTCACCAGCGGAATTGTCCCATTCGCGATGGTGGTGCCGCCGCTGTAGGTGTTCGTGGCAGAAATTATCAGCGTGCCGGTTCCCAGATAATTTAATGCGCCCGACCCGGAAATGATTCCCGACAGCGCCTGCGCGGAGGAACTATTGAAGTTGAAAATTCCATTGTCGGTGATGGCCGCGGCATAACTGCCGTTGCCCAACTGGCCCGTTCCACCAATCGTCAGCATACCGCCGCTGATGGCTGTGCTACCGCTGTAGGTATTCGTGCCGGAAAGAGTCAGCGTGCCGGGACCGCTCTCCAACAGCGTGCCGGTGCCGGAAACCACCCCGGAAAAGGTCTGGCTGGCAGAACTGTTGTAGTTGAAAACCCCATTGTCGGTAATGGCCGCGGCATAGGAACCGCTGCCTAGCTGTCCCGCTCCGCTGATTGTGAACACGCCTGCACTAATAGTCGTCGTGCCAGTGTAGGTATTAGTCCCGCCCAGCGATACCGTGCCACCACCTCCGACGGTCAAAGCCGCACTACCAAACACCCCACCGTTGGCACTTAATGTAAGTGCATTTGTTACGGTCCAAGTCTGGCTACCACCCAGCACCACCGGCGCGGCAATGCTCAGATTCTGGCTGGCAATTGACATAGAAATGCCGTTGGTGATTGCTAACGTGTTCGCCCCGCCAATAGATACCGGCGCGGCAGGATTGAGGATGGTCAGTGCGCCGATGTTGAAATTCGCATTCAGCACCGTCGAGAGATTCGACGTGGACGAACTGTTGAACAATACGTTACTACCCGGACCGGGAGAAATTCCCGTCAACCAGTTGCCAGCCGTCGTCCACGATGTGCCACTGGCTCCAGTCCAAGTTTGAATATTTCCCCCGATCACCAGATTCAAGTTGCCCGAGCCGTCTATTTGCAAGGATGCAACGGCGGCGGCACCGTTGCCAGTGACGATCACCGGAGGCACCGTGCCCGTCACCTTCCCAAGGGTGCCCGTCGTGGTCGCGGCAATCAGCGGATAGACTCCCGACGGCAGCGTCGCCCCGGTGTTGTTGACCATGACCACCGTGCTGGCGGAAATCGTCATCGTGCCATTGGTCTGGATAAAACATGGATTTACTCCATCACTCACCAGAGATAGCGTGCCCACGCTACAATTATTCGTGCCGCTGATGACCGCTCCCACCGAGTTGTTAGTCAAGACTTCAAAGCTGCTCAGAACAAACGGCGTGGTTTCACCGGAGACATCCAACATCGCGCCGCCCGCCACGATGATGTTCGTGCTGGCAATGGAGCCGCTGCCGCTCAAAAGGAGTGCCCCACCGCTGTTGATGGTGGTGTTGCCCGAGTAGGTGTTGGTGCCGGAAAGTGTCAAGTTACCCGAACCATTCACGGTCACCGATCCGGTGCCCGAAATGTTCCCGGACAAGGTCTGGTCGGCGGAACTGTTGTAATTGAAAGTTCCATTGTCCGCGATGTTCGCGCCATAGTTACCGATGCCCAAGTTTCCCGTCCCGCTTATGGCCAACGTGCTAGCATTGATAATTGTATTGCCGGTATAAGTGTTAGTTCCTCCCAGCGACACCGTCCCGCCGCCGGCAAGGTTCAGGTCGGCAACGCCAGATACACGGCTGCTGACACTCAAAGTGCGGTTGTTAGTAACCGTCCAAAACTGTTGAACTCCTGCTTGGCTAACGCCAATAAACACCGGCGCGGTGATGGTGAGATTTTGGCTGGCCCCTGAAAGATCAATGCCATTGCCAATTGCCAGCAGATTCGTCGCGCCTATCGAAACTGGGCCAGCGGGATTGCTGACCACGAGGCTACACACGGTGAAATTGTTGGATATGGCGGGATTGTTGGCAAAATTCAACACCGTGGACAGATTGGTGGTGGACTGGCTGTTGAACGTAACGGCATAATTTCCCCGCTGATTGATGCTGAAGTTCGCCGCCGTTGAATTCCAATTAGACGGTTGAACCCAGGAAGCGTTTGTCCCTCCCGTCCACACAATCGCAGTTGGCGTATAGGGCACGATAAAACGCCATTGGGCTGCAGTGCCGGTAGTAGTGTTGGCTACCATGCTATAAGTAGCGGTGAAAGTTGAGTTGGCGTAGGCCAGAGACAGCCGTTTACTGGTAGCTGGATGATCCAAGTAATACCACCCATATTGGTATGACGTCGGTGTCCACTGCACGGATGTGCCTGTGGTTCCCGGAGCGACGAGCGTGATGTTCGTGCCGTTATAACTAAGTCGTCGTCCATCCAGAGCTGAAACCAAGTAATACTGGCCAGATGTCGGCGATAGCACCAGTGTCCACTCGACCGAAACATCTCGGATGAGAATGCTTTTGGCATCGGGCAATGACGAGCCGAGCGTGTTGAGCAGGCGTTTGCTGGTGCTGCTGTTGTGAATATAATAGGCCTTGTTGGTCTCCACATTCGCATCGCCATCCCAGGCGCCATACAATTCACCGTATGGTGTTAAAACGTTATTGGTGTCGAAGCAGTTGGAGGTCGGAGCCGGCGTCGGCGTGGCCCACGGATTGGTAGCCAATGTGCCGCCGAAAGAAAACACGGCATATTTTCGCAGCCAAGGCAGGCTCTCCGCCCGCCACATAAATTCGGCCAGAGCATTGTAGTTATTCTCCTCGCTCCAACCGCCAGCACTACCCCAATCCACACAGCCAAATTCAGTCAACCATACGGGTTTGCCCCATCGGTTGTAGGCGTCTAGCAGGGAGTTCACCCAAATGCCGGAGGAGGCACTAGAGCTGTTAGGAGGATATTCATGGATGGGCACATAATCCACCCGCAAGCCCCAGTTGGTGACGACATAACCCATAAAGATGGACAGCCAGCCGTCGGAATAACTGGCAGGAGCCGGGGCCGCCAAAGGCATATCCATGTTATGAAAGTTGTGCCAATAGATGGCCCCGTTGGTGGCATCAACGTTGCCTTGTGAGGCTTGGTCTGGTTCGTTGTATCCCATCAAAATTTGCGACTGGCCATTAGTCCGCCACGATTGATAAAAATTTATCATATTTCCCGCCAGAGGAGGGCCCATAAACCACGTTGAATCGTCCATGGGAAAGAAAACAATATTTGTCGGCAATAGAGTGCCGGTGTCAATCCACCAAGTGTAGCACCAACTTGAGTTTTGAATTACAGAGAGGCTCGGCCCGCCACTACCCTTTTTGGGAAAGATTGTTGCCAGCGGAAACTGCCAGTATTGGGTGGCGCTGTTGGTCATCAAATTCTGAACCAAAGGCGTTCCCGTCGCCGTGCCCCCACTCTGCATGTCCATGACCATGCCGCTGAACCGGTTCACCAAGTAGAAGTTCACCCCGTCCACCGATTGTAAATACCACTCCTGATCCGGCAGCGACGAATAAGGTTCATCAGCCAACGCCGCGCCGATATTCGTCGTCAACTGAGCCCCGGCTAGGCACAGGCCAGTATTCCGATTAATTAATCGATAAGTGCCGGTCTCAAAACTGAGCAACATCTGATACTGACCTAGAAAATTTGTCTTAACCGATTGTCCTAGCACCGGCACTCCGTTACTCTCCACCACCGCCTGTCCCGCCACCGCGTTGCTCAGGTAATAATACGAATCGCTGTAGGTATCGTAATTGGCGGTTATCGGCGTGTTCGTGGTCACACCCGTGCCTAGCGGATAGCCACCATTGCTGTTCGCCGAGAAAACGCATAATTCTTGCACCGCACTGGTCCCGTTGTTGGTGAACACCAACTGCACTTTTGTAGTGGTGACCGGCGTGGTGAACGGAATGATCAGTGCTCCATTGGTGTTACCCACCACACTGCCACCTGGAATATTCTGCCACGCGCTTCCGTCCCAATATTGAAGAACAAAGTTTGTCAGCGGTGCGATTCCTGTCGCCCCCGAATACAGATGTGCGCTCCCAATCTTGTTCGTGAACTGTAGGTTGATCTGTAATGCATTACTCCCCACCAGCATTGTCTGCCACGCCGAAGAGGGACTAATCCGTCCATCCACCGCCATTAGCGGATAGTTACCGGTCGAATTGGCGGTGGCAAAAACTGGCTGTTTGCGGGCCAGATCAATGGCGAAATCCGTCCCAAAGGGATAACCATTCGTGCCGTTCGGCGGATACAGCGCCATTTCCCGGATATAGACATTGCCGTCAAGCGAGTCATAAAACCGGAACGAAGTCGCCGTGATTGGCGTGGTAAAAACGAGGTTCACTTCCTTATTGGTGTTGTTGCTCACACTGGTGCCAGACACGTTCATCCAGCTCCCATTTGTTAAATACTGCAACTTGAAAATCGTCGGCGGCGGAACGCTATCCGACCCCAAAGCCAGTTGAACGCTGCCCACCGGCACCGGAAACGGAAAAGTCACCTGCGCCCAATGCGGTGCTGAGGTGCCGCTCTGCCAGTAGCTGTCATTAACTGTCAGTCCGTCCGTGATAAATTGTCCCGTCTGCGTGCCGGTCGCGGAATCCGTGGTCACCGGCTGATACTTCGCTAGGTTCACCCGCGTCGCGGTAAACGGCGTCGGCGTGAAGACATACACCCCATTGTCCAGCACGCTAATCGCGTTGAGTTGGACGGAACCGGAAGCGCTGGGGGTCAATGTGAAGGACTGGCTTGTGCTGTTCGCAACAAAGGTGCCAACCACATATTGACCGACGCCACCGCCTCCTGAAGCCTGATTAGCCTCGTAAGCCAGCGTGACCGAGTTGCCGCTGGTGGCTGTTTCACTCCGCGTTGCTTCCCCCCCGCCCCGGTTATCGTTCGCCCAAATCTGCACCGTGTAAGCATGGCCTGAAGTCAAACCGTTCAAGGTCACCGTCCCGGCGGAAGATCCGCCGTAGGCGCCGCCGGCAAGCACGGTTTTATAAGCGCTGCTCATGCTTAAATTCGACCACGGAGAGACATTGGCGCCTGAACCAAAAGCCGACTGGTTGTCACTGCCGAAGCCGGAGAAATTGATGCTGCCCCAGGTGCTGCCGCTGGTTTCCCCAGTGAAAGACACACCATTGACTGTCGCAGCGGTTCCGCCAGTGTAAGCATACAGCACGGTGCCCGTGTTGGTGTAAACATCCATGTCACCACTGATGGTCGTCGGCGTGCTCCAGGTGATTGTCGCCGAAAAACCTGTTACCGCTGACAAACAAATGCCCATCGCTAGAAATAGCCAAACCAATCCTCGCTGCCACACCAGACAGCTGCCTGCCACCGCTCCCGAGGACACGTCTGATGTGCCTTTATATTTTGTGGCAACAAAATTTTGCATGAAAAGTTTCAGGATTCTATTAAATATTAAGTCAATTATCTAAAAGTAAAACAAACAGTCATAGTCCTAGGGTGCGGGAGTTGAACTCCACGGATTGGCAACCGGCGTGCAGCCATTATACCACACCACATTTTTAATGTCCTGCAGCTTCCACAACGCCGCGTGCCCATCAGCAAAAGCCATGTTGATAGCACCTGGCAGGGGCTGCCCGGATGTGGCGGTCGCACTGGTTTTCAACGGATGGCGGGCAAGGCAAATACGTTGAAGAGTCCCTGGATTACCAGAGGTCTTAGCAGTGCCATAAAATAAATCAAACTGCACGTTGGCGTGCGTGGGCCAGCTATCTGGAAACATACCATCCGTGAACACCGGGGTGTTGACCGGTTGTATGATTGCACTTTCCTTTTTGAAGAATTGCGCCTCCGAATTCGCTAGACCTGGCAATCCAGTATTCGGATTGATGAGATTGGCGTCATATGCGTAGAGCCAGCCATTGATGGTGTAGCTCCCCGTATTTAATTCCACATTATTGGCCGCACCCCAATACCATGCCGACTGCACGTCACCAAAAGTAGTTCCAGTCGAATTTGTCGTGGCCGCGGTTGGGCACAATCGGACAGCGGCAACCTGCGATTGATAGCTTATCAGGGTTTGCATCCATAAGGCACTGATCGAATTATATTCAACATTATGGCTAAAATCCTGCTGATACATGAGGTAGGCCAGATCCAGTTGCTTGAGATTGCTAATGCATTTAATCCCGTATGCCCGCTGCTTGGCAGCGGACAGGGCTGGCAACAGCATCGCCGCTAAAATAGCGATGATGGCAATGACCACGAGCAGTTCAATCAGCGTGAAGGCTTGCGTTTGTCTAGACCGCGCCGACTGGCTGACTACCTCCTTGCGGGAGCGGGGGCGAGCATGCTTTATCAGTGATTTATTGTTTCTCATAGAGTCATTATTTCATGGTTCACTAATTCCATTCGTGATTACGCCATGCATGATATTCCAATGCCTGTAAACATTGTTGTGGTGATTTTGTGGTGATTTTATCCACCAATATGCACCTGTTCGCACTTTTTGCACCCACGAGTTCTCGGGATAAATTTCTCTCCTTGGATCGCCGATGCCTTGGCCTTCGGGGTTTTCAAAATGATCGAGGCCGCCGCAGCAAACCATAACTGCGACGGCCTCTTGCCCCAACCCAAACCAATTTCCAATACTTACTGCGCGATTCGCAAGAACAAGCTGGGCGTGTTCGAATTCACCGTATTGGTGTAGCTAAAACTGCCGCCGATACCAAATACATTGGTCACCACCGGCGACCACGCCACCGGCGGATTCAGGTTCGTAGCGCTTAGCACCGCGTAGCTGTCGCCCGCCACGCCACCGGTGCCACTCAACACCAATTTTCCAGCACCCGCTGAATTTACGTTGGCCAAGGTGATACTCGCCGTCGCCGGCACCGCCACCGTAAAGGCAGCCTGCGCCGAGGGCGAACCGTTAACCACCGTCGCGCTCCACGTCGACGACGACGTGCCGGGCACGAAATGCACCGTGATGCTTGTGTCACTGTTAATCATCGGCACATAGCTCGCTGCCGTTGTCGCGGTCACGTTGGTCAAAAACACCGCCGTGGCCCCGGTGAACCCACTGCCGGTCAAGTTCAGCGCCACCGCATAGCTCGATCCGGTCACCGGATTGGGCGCCACACTCGTCAGCGTCGGACCACTGCTGACCACGCTCAACACGCCGTTCGTGAAGCTAAAGGCCTTCCCTGCTCCCGGACTGCCGGCGATACTCGCAAAGTTGCCCGTGTTCGTCGCACCCGCTCCGCTGAACAACGTGAAGGTCTGACCGACGGTTAAAGTGCCGTTCGTGACAATGTTCAACACACCGCCGTAGCTCACAGTGCCAGCACCCAAGGCAATAATCGTATTCGTCGGCGTGGTGCCGTTCACCGCAAAGGTGTTCGTGGAACCGGCCAGTAATTTCAGGCCATTGGTCACGTTGAGCGTGCCGCTGCCAGCCACGCCCGCCAAGAGGCTGCCCCCAGCATTGTTCGTGACCACACCGGCAATTGTGCCATTGCCGCCAAGCGTGCCGCCGCTGTTGATGTTCACCGCACCAGTGCCGGTGCCGCTGGCACTATTTACAAGCAACGTGCCAGCACTGATGGTCGTCGGACCGGTGTAGGTGTTGGCAACTGAAAGTATCAGCGCGCCGCCGCCGACCGTGTCGTTGATCGTCAAGCCACCATCGGCACCGGTCACGGCGCTGTCGTGTGACAGCGTGTTGGGGATGGTAATCGAGTAACTGGCAGGATTAATAGTGACGCCGTTGGTGCTGACCTTCAGGTTCAGCGTGCCGCCGGTAACGTAGGTAAACGTGGCGTTGTTGTTAAATGCCTTGAGCGTGCCACCGCTCATAGTCACGTTCATGACACCGCCAACCGTGCTATAAATACTCCACAACGTCAGAGTGCCTCCATAGAGATTTATGTTCTTGGTTCCAGTCCCACCCCAAATAACGCCCTGACCATTTGCACCGCCGTAGGTGCCAGTTCCAGCGGATCCTACATTGACAGTGCCATTGGTAATCGTAAGCGTAGCAGTCGCAGTGGCGCTGTTTGCCCCCATCAAAATGCGACCTGGAACATTCAGGGTGCCACCGTAGACGTTCAGTGTGCCATTGGCCGAGGCGGTGTTACAGCCCAAGCGGAAACTGCCATACGGCGAACCGCTGCTGCTTATGGTGTTAATATTGAGCGTGCCAGATTGCAGCGTCATCGTCCCAGAGGTGCTGCCGTCAGCAATCAACATCGAATTGGCATAGCCGTCTCCGTAGAAGTTGGCGGTTCCTAAACCCATGTTAAAGGTCAGCGATCCTCCGTTCGCGGCAAAAACGCTGCCGCTCGATGAGCCGGTGTAGGGCCCTGACACTACCATCGTGCCAGCGCTGACGGTCGTATTGCCGGTATAGGTGTTTGTTCCAGAAAAAATCAGCGTGCCAGCACCAGTCTTGGTCAGAGCTCCCGTGTTAGAAACAGGGCCGCCCACCGTAAGAGATTGTCCGCTGCCCACGCCAATGGTGTTAGCGGCAGCACTAAGACTCACAGCGTTACCGAGTGTGGCGCTGACATTGTTCGTCAACAGGCCGCCACTCATGGTCACCGGGCCGGTGCCCAAGGCAGAGTTGGCATCGGCTTCCAGCGTGCCGGCATTGAGAACCGTGCCGACGGTGTAAGTGTTCGTGTTCAGGATTGTGAGCGAGGCCGTGCCATTCTTGGTGAGCGCGGTTGGCCCGGCGATACCAAAGCTCCCTTGTAACGAGTAGTTGATTGCGCTGTTGTTGAACTGCACATTGGACGGCAAGACATTCGTCGCCGAGATGCTCACGGCGCTGTTGTTGAGAAGCGTATCGTTAAATAGAACCGCATTGCCGTTGGCAAAATCGGAGGCGCTTCCATTAGTCGTCCAGTTCTTCGGACTGCTGAGGATGTTGGTGCTCCATAGGCTACTAAAGGCACCGGTCCAAACCGATTGCGCACCCACAACAAGGCTGCCGGTGCCCGTAATCAAGCCGCCCGAGTTACTGCTGTTGTAAGTGCCGCTCGGCTCGTTGACGCCGTTGAGCACCAGCGCCTGCACCGCATTCGCTCCCGCATAATCCAATTCCAACACAGCACCACCAGCCACACTTACGGTGGCAGCGAACGGCAAGGTGGCCTGTCCGATGGCCAGCGTGCCGGCGGACACCGTGGTATTGCCATTGTAGCTATTAGCACCCGTAAGCGCCACCCTGCCGGTGCCGGTCTTGGTCAGTGCCAGATAGGATCCGCTGCCGGCACCGCCGTCCGTTATGACGCCGGAAAACGTGCTGTTGGTATTCGCGTTGCCAATCGTCAGCGTCGAGGTGCCGGCGCTGGTGTTGCGTATGATGGCTCCCGTCGCCGAGACGTTGCTCACCCCGTTGATGGTCTGGTTAAAGCCATTCATTTCCAGAATGGTATAGTGATTCAAGTCAGCGCCGTTGAAGACCACAATGCCGTCGCCATTCCCGTTGGGGATTACGCCCGACGCGCCGAGTTTCAAGGTGGTCGAGGCTCCAGTGCGTGCGCTGGCGTAGTCATTACAGAATATATTGGCGTTGCCGGTAAAGTTGTTACCGGTGTTGGTGAGTAGGAAATTCCGTGAATTGGCACCGTTATTCATGCCGTAAAAGTCAATGCTGTAGGGGCCAGTAATTTGACCACCGATGGTCAACGTGGCTCCTGAAGCGGCATAGTTTGCAATACGGGCGTTTCCAGAAAGCGTGATTGTGCCCAACAGCGAGCTACTCGCATCACAGCGGACGGCACCGTCAAAGTTGTTGTTAGCGTCCGCTTCCGGATAGCCGGTGCTGCTAAGATTCATGGCATTGGTCAATATCGTGGCTGTGCTGATATAAAGCTGGCCTTGGTTGGTTTGCACAATGGTGGTCCCACCGCCAATGTTGCCCTGCGACGACACAAATAGGCGCCCGTTTGTAATGACGGTTTGGCCGCTGTAGGTGTTCAGGTTGGCCAGCGTTAGGTCGCATTTTGTGGCTCCGTCTTTAATCAGCCCGCCAGCGCCGGTGATTGGACCGCTTAAAGTCCCGCCGTTGATGCTGTTGTATTCCAAGGTCGCGCCGTTGGCGAGGTAGATGCTCCCCACATAGTTGCCATTACCCAGTTTTCCGGCAGTTCCAATTGTCAGCCTATTGCTATTAATGATTGTGTTGCCGGTGTAGGTATAGTTGTTGGTCAGGGTGACGGTGCCGGCACCATTCTTGTAGAGCGAGCAAGCTCCAGCAATGCTACCGCTCCCCCCGATGGTGTAGTTGGTGTTGTTATTGTTAAACGTCACCTCGCTGGGCGAGACATTGTTCGTGAGAAGCACTGAACTGTTAGCGGTAAGCGTATCGTCAAACAGCACCGTGCTGCCATCGCTGTAGTTGCCCGCGACGGAGTTGGAGCTCCAGTTATACGGCGATCCAACGTTGGCCGCGGTCCACGTCGCGCTCGATTTACCCGTCCAAATATTTGGGAGGGTGCCCACCACCTTGATGCTGCCGGCGCCGGTAATGAGTCCGCCCGAGTTGCCGTTGTTGTAGACACCGGTAGGCTCGTTGACGCCGTTGAGCACCAGCGCCAAGACCACATTAGTCCCGGTGTAGTTCAAGTTCAGCACAGCCCCGCTGGCCACTGTCACGATGGAACTGGATGACAAGTTGGTTTGGGCGATGGACAGGGTGCCGGCGCTGACCGTGGTATTCCCAGTGTAGGCGTTGGACGACAGTGTCAGCGTGCCCATGCCAATCTTAACCAGTGAGCCACCGCTCAAGTTACCGGTGTAAGTGGTGGTGGAGTTATTGTTGCCAATGTTGTTGGCGCCGCTGGGCAAAGCCAAATTGCGGGCGCCGGTCAGCGCGCCAAGGGTGACACCGTTGGCGGCAGCTGAGGCAAATGATACCGTTCCACTATCCGCCACGTTCATGTCCAAGGTCGCGTTTTGGAGGCCCAAGGCATTGTTCACAGTCAAGGTTCCAAGCTGCGCGCGAACGGTGCCGGTGAAGGTGTTCGCATTGCCCAAGACGGTGGCTCCGCTGCTGGTTCCGGTATTATATATGTTGATGGGGCCGCTAATCTGGCCGGCTAAAGTCAGGGCCGCGCCGCTGGTATTAGTAGTTAACAAAGTGCCACCACCGCCAGAGATAAAGCCGTTTATGGTTCCGACGTAAGATTCGCCGGAGCCATAGGCAGAAATAACGGTGCCGCCTGACCCGAAGGTGACATTACCGTTCACAGTGATTAACGCCGTGCCGCCATCGCCACCCATATAAATACCATTCAGTCCCAGAGTGAACGGCCCCGAAAATGTCAGGGAACCGCTGCCGCCGCCCGTATGCAATGACACGCCGTTCAACGTCATGCTGTTGGGGATATTAAAACTGCCGAAAGCACCGTAAAGCATGGCGTTAGTGACTGACACCGGTCCGGTGCCAAAGGCGGCGTTGTTCGCCGGGTTGTGCCATAAATCAACGGTGCAATTGGCAACGGTGGTTCCGCCGCTATAGTTATTTGCGCCGTCCATTCTAAAAGTGCCGGAACCTAACGCATTGACGCTACCCGTTCCGGAAATAATCCCGGTCAACGTCTGGGCTACGGATGTGTTAAAGGTCAAATTACCATTGTCCATAATACTCCCTGCATAGCTACCGTTGCCCAGGGATCCCCCCCCACTGACCGTCAGCATACCGTTACTGATGATGGTTGAACCTGTGTAGGTGTTGACAGTGGTTAAGGTTACAGAGTTTGTTCCGTTCTTGAAGAGGGCAGTTGCTCCAGCGATGCCATAGCTTCCCCCAATCGTGTAGCTGTTGATATTATTGCTAAAGGTAACAATAGCCGGCTGAACATTGGCCACCGAAATGCTCACTGTGGTGTTAGCAGACGAGGCAGAATCGTCAAACTGCACCGCGCTGCCATCGGAATAGTCTATTTGACCCAAGTTGTATATCCAATTCTTGGGTGACGACAAGTTGTTTGTGCTCCATTCGGTGCTCCAGGCACCCGTCCAAACATCTGGGTAGGCACCAACCTGAATGGCACCGCTGCCGGTAATAAGTCCGCCCGAGTTGCCACTGTTCCAAATGCCACTGGTCTTGGTGACACCGTTAAGCACTAACTTCACTACCGAATTCGTCGCATTGAAGTTCAGGTTTAACACGGCGCCGCCAGCCACCGACACAGTGGAAAGCAACGCCAAAGTGGGCTGCGAGAGCGACAGTGTGCCGGCGCTCACCGTGGTGTTCCCGGTATACGCATTGGCTGACAACGTCAGCGTGCCGGTGCCGATTTTGGTCAACCCACCGCTGCCGCTCAAGGTGCCGCTGTAATTGGTAGTGACGTTGTTGTTTCCGATGGACAGCGTGTAGCCGCCATTGGCCAGGTTCCGGGTGCCAATCAAAGCCCCGATAATCGAATTCTGACTGAAACCCACCGAACCGCTGTCCGCCGAATCCATGTCCAGCGTGGCGTTTTGCAAGGCATACGCATTACCCACACCTATTGACCCGCTCAGCGCGCGGAAGGTTCCGGTGAAGGTATTTGATCCATTTAGCTGGAGAGCGTTGGTGGCAACTTGGATGTTGCCCGAACCGCTGATGGAGCCGTTGATGGTGTTGCCACCGTAAACAGCCACGGGAGAAAAACTCGTCAACGTAAAGCCGTTGATGTTCAGCGAGCCATTCACATTCACGCCTGAAGACTGATTGTTGTTGAGCGCGCCTACCGCTTGCTGCAGCAGGGCGGAATCTGCGGTCAGAGTAATTGGTCCGGACCACGTCAATGTATTATAGTTATTATAATAGGGTTCGGATTCCAAGATGCCACCGTTCAGGGTGATCGCATTAGTAATCGTTGCATTACCGTTGTAAGCCTCAATTTTCGCGCCGGCGTTCAAGGTCACTGCCCCGGTGCTAAAGGGGTTGCTGCCGCCAACAATATTCAGCTTGCCATTGCCGGTGCCATTCACAATCGTGCCGCCGGTGTAGGTGTTCGCACCCTGCAACGTCAAGCGCGAATTACCCCCGTCCAGTTCGAAGGTTATGCCACCCGAACCGCTGACCGGTCCGGATATGAGATCACCATAAGCCGCAGCTCCATAGCCACCGTTAGGCCCATTGTTTCCGGTGTTAGTCACCGAGATGCCACCCGTGCCGATATTTATGGCCCCAGACAAATATATCTGCGCATTGGCACCATCGCCTGACATTTTGAAACCGTTGGTTACAGTGACCGGCCCGGACCAGATTTGGACATCATTATTGCCGCCAATCCGTAAGTAACAATCGGTCAGGAACAATGCGTTCGTGAACGTGCAACCGTAGGTGTAAGTCCCCGCTCCTGGATTGAAAGTCACCGGCCCGGTGCCAAGCGTGTAGGATGGTGCCGTCCCAAGGTTGGCACCGGCATTAAAAATAGTGCCGCCACTGTAGGTGTTGTTGGTTGAATTCAATATCAGACTGCCCCCAGCCACCTGCAAGGTCAAAGCGCCACCGGAGTTTTGAATGATGCCGTTGAAAGTGGTGCTGGCGTTGTTGCTGTTTACCAGCAAGGTCGTGCCTCCAAGTCCCGTATTGTTCACAACGCCGCTGCCGCCCAAGCCATTGATCGCCTGCGCGTTGGTGTTCAGGTCCAGCAAGCCGTTGACCACAACATTTCCCAAACCAGAGCCAGCCGGCAGCACATTGGCTGCCCCCATCTGCAGCGTGCCGCCGGTGGACACGGTGGTATCTGAAGTATATGACGCCGGAGCGCCCAACGAGACTTTACCAGCTCCTGAAATGATTGGTCCAGCACCGCCGGACACGCCGCCATTGAGCGCCAAAACTTGGTTGCTGCTGACAATCCAGTTTTGATTGGCATCCATTACCACTGGCGCAGTAATGCTCAGATTGGTGGTAGCGCTGGCAAGGTTGATACCGCCACCATAAATGGTCAATGCACCGCCCCCGATGGAAACTGCCCCCGAAGGATTGACAACCGTCAGTGAATAAACAGAATCGCCAGCAGGATTGACATAATTGGTCAGATTGGCCGTGGACAAATTATTGAACAACGCCGGATCACCCGAATTGGCATCGGGTCCGCCCGCGTTACCCCCGGTCCAGTTGCCAATTGTCGTCCACTGATTATCAATGGCTCCAGTCCAGACATCCGGGCTGGTCACCACGAGTTGCAGGTCGTTGTTGCCATCGAATTGCAGCGAAACGCCAGGCGAGCTATTCCCGGCCACGGTGCCGTTGCCCGTGATGTAGACAGTCGGCAACGAACCAGTCACCGTGCCTAGATTACCTACCGTGGCAGCCGCAATGATTGTGTGAGTTCCCGCCGCCAGCACCGGGCCGGTGTTATTAACGTAGATTGTGCCAAGGGACAACGTCAAGGGGCCGTTGGTCTGGATGAAGGGCGGGTTCACGCCATTATATGTCATTGAAATACCACCATTGAATGTGTTATTGCCAATGAGCACAACACCGCTCGAAGTATTGGTCAGCGTGCCGGAAAACGAAGCGGAGCTTGCTGCAGAGGCATCAAAAGTCGCGCCGCCAGCCATATTAAGGGTTGGGCTGCCGGAAATATACCCACTTCCACTCAATGCCAATGTGCCGTTGGTCGCCACATTGATGTTTGCACTGGACAGGTAACCACCATTGTCCAAGATGAGCTTGCCAGCGTTGATAGTCGTATTGCCGGTATAAGTGGCCGGCGCCTGAAAATCCACTGTGCCGCCACCGGTAATGGTAAGCGCCGCGCTGCCAGAGACGCCGACGGTATCAACTTGCAGATAGCCATTGTTGGTAACATTCCAAGTCTGGCTGGCACCGAGCACCAGCGCGTCGCTGTTCGTCAACGTCGGGTTGACACCAAGCAGATTGATTCCACTGTTTATGGTCAGGGTGTTTCCATCCGGTCCGATGGAAACTGGAGCGGGTGCGTTGCTCACGGTCAATGTGACATTCGTGTAGCTTTGATCCATCACCGTGGCCAGATTAAGGGTCGAAGCCGCGTTGAATAAAACAGAGTCACCCAGTATCGGAACATAGGCAGGCCCCCAGTTGGCCGCCAAACCCCAAGAGGTGCTGCCGCCACCTAACCAGGCCTTGGTGGAACTACCTAGATCACGCACGCTAATGGCGTTCAGGGTGACGGCTACACTGCCCGTAAGCCCGAAGGACTGGCTAGAGCTCGCCGCCGTAAACACCCCAACCGAGTATTGCCCCACACCACCGGCAGCGCTCGTTGAGTTCATTGACAGCGTGACTCCGCTGCCGTTGATGGTTTGAGTCCTGCCGGCTCCAGCCGCACGGGAATCATTTACCCAAATCTGCACCGAATAATCATGGCCGATGACCAAGCCATTCAAGGTCACCGTGCCGTTGGTGCCCGAGCCGTAGGCACCGGTTGCAAGCACGTTCGTATAGGCCGTGGACAAGGTGTTAAATGGAGCGCTATTCACACCATACTGGGAGTAGGTTGCCGTAAAACCGGAGTTAAAACTCACGTTACCCCACGCCGTAAAGCTATTGACGGCGGTAAAAGTCTCGCCATTGATAGTTTGATTGGCGCTGCCTGCAAAATAGGCGTAATACGGGGCACCGTTGGTGTTCACATCCGTGTCATCAACGAAGGTGGTCGGAGTCCCCCACGTAATGACGGACTGCGCCGTCGCAAGTTGCGGCACGCTGAGCGCCACCACCACAGCCACCACGGCGGCTGAAAGATGTCGCGCACCAACTCCGGCACTGAAAATGAATCTGCCCGTAGCGGACACTGCCCGGCAACGGCTTGATAAATTATGGTTGGAAACTAGGGGTGATTTAGGATTCATAAACTTGCTAAACATTGAACAAACGATTTGCGGGGATAGGGTTTTCATACTGGGGGGGGCCTTATTGTTTTTTAGCAAACAAGACGACTGGAGGTGAGCAGGCAGTCTTGATGTTCGGATTTAAACATTTTTTGTCTGGGAAACGTTAAGACTATACACCGAAAACAAACTTTGCGTATCACGAGTTCTCGGGATATGGCATCCATGGCAATCTTTTGAAATTGCAATTTCTCCGTCCTAACATCGAACGGGGCATAAAAACAGAGAACCACCGGTGCCAATGTGGTGCCGCTTTTCCATTCGGACGTAAACGCAAAAAACGGCTACCCATCGGCGAGCATGATTCCGCTAACAGTCAGCAAAATGAGTAAAGTGCCGTTCAGAAGGCAATTTGGATGGTTCAAAGTTTTAATTTTAATTCACGTTGACCGGACAAATGTTGCGCCTAATTGACACACACTACAGGTTCTTCACGTTCATTTTGCAAACCAACAAAATAATTTCGAAAGGTTGTGATGCCATTTTCCAATATTGCAAAATCATTTCGCAATATTGCGACGTGATTTTGTAAACTTGCAAAATGGTTTCGCAACCTTGCGAAACCGTATCTTTAGTTTACAAAACGATTTTCCGACCTTGCCAAGTGGCTTCGCAAACCATCGACATGTCTCAAAATAAGTCAAAAACGGTTTCGCAATATTGGGAAATGATTTCTCAATATTGCGGCGTCGTTTTGTTAACTTGCAAAATGACTCCGATAGTTTGCAAAATGGCCTTGATACATTACGAAATGCCAGCTCTAACAAAATTTTCCGCTTTTTTTGATTAATCCCCCGATCTTCATCCACTTTTTATGATTTTATGAGTAGGAATCTGATTTAGTGCCATTGTGGCACTACCTGCAACAAGTCTTTTAATCAGGTCTGTAATCATTGAAACGGTGTCATTCGACTCGTTGTTGAGACTTAAACAACAGACGGTCAAAGCGCCAGCGAACATGACCCATGATTGAAGTTCGGGCAAGATTATGATGAAGAAGACAGCATTATGAAGCGTGGCGGAACTGCCGCCAGTGCCAGATCCGCGTTGAACAGCGTCCGTGTCCATTCTCACATCACCGCTTTTTACGACGTTGTAAATGTTCAATCCTGCCGTCGGGCTGGTGCTGGCAAAAAATGGCTCGCTCGACTGTGGGTTGATGATTCGTCCGCCACCGGCCATGTCCCCGTCAACTGCCTGCCCGTCATATCCACCTGCACCGTCACGTTACTGTTTGAGCCGGCCATCCCGCTCACGGTGAACCGCTCCGCCAATCCCACCGGATTTCCTTCGGGAATAATCGCACCCAGATTGCCGACCGCGAATGTGTTCTTCGCCGTTTGCGCCGACAACCCCTGTGCCGCTCGCAACCAAAGCAATCCTATGAAAGTTGCTTATGCTTTATGAGGTTGTTGGGAGCCGACTTGGCTTGGCCGTAGGTCACGGATTGTATTGCAATTGGTAATACGCTTCTGTCGTCGGTGCGCTGGTGTCAATGAACTGGAACAGACCGCCAGACGGTGCGTTCGTGGTCCAAATTGAGGTCCAATCCACCAGGTTTGTCGAGCGCGACACGCTGTAGCTATAGCCGGGGATGCCCGCAAAGTTCAGCGTCGCCGAACCGCCGCTGACACTGGCCACCGTGCTCTGCCCAAATAGTGACGTGCTGCTCACGGTAATTGTCACAATCGCGCTGTTCGTCCCACCATAACCGTCGGTCACTGTGTAGGCAAACTGGTCCGCCACCGCGTTCGTGTTAAAATATTCAAGAAAGCCCCCGCTGACGAGCAGCAGAGCGCCGTTCGTCGTCGCCCCAACAGAGGCGAGTGACAAAGTATCACCATCCATGTCAGTCGCGTTGGTCAACAGATCGCTGACCGACACCCTAAAGGCATTAACCGCTCCGTTGCGTGTGTAAATTGCACCGTTCGCCACGGGCGGATGGTTGGTGACAACTTGGTTCAGCGTATTTGTGTTGCCAACATAATTGCCATCGCCCAGATAGGCGACGGTAATCACGTTGGTCCCGCGCGGTAGATTGGTGATCGACAAGCTCGTGGCGATGCCGGTGGCAACGGCATTAGTGCTGACCGCACCGCCCAGCGCAGAGAACAGCACACTGCCCGTGGCATCCGCCGGCAAGGTTGCGGTGAAGGTAATGCTATCGTGGTAGCCGGCCGGATTTTCCGAGGAAACCGCCGTAATCGTCGGGGTTGCGGGATTGACCGTCAGCGTGCCGTTACTATAATTAATTGCGTAATTGGTCGAGGTCAAACCGGACGGAACAATCGTGTAGCTGCCGGCATTGGTTGCGCCCTGCGACGTCCCACCATAAGTAAGGCTGCCAGTCAACACCGTATTGGTCTCACCATTAACAAAGCCAAGGTAGGTTACGCCGTTGTTCGTGTCGTAGGCGTTGCCATCATAGGTTTTACTGTCATCGTTCGCTGTAATCGTTAGCAGCGCATTGGTAATCATCAAACTGGTGCTGGCGTCAGATGCGGCTGCCAGATTGCCGGCGTAATTATAAGTAATGCTGTAAGGCGAACCAGCGACGCCATTGGTTCCCAGCGACAGGCTGTTGGTATTGATGAAGAAGCCGCCCGTGCCGTTCGTCACCGTGCCGCTGACGGTGATATCCCCGTTAATGGTGGCGCTAACCAATTCCCCGATGGCCGGATAAACCGGCCCGGTGGCGCTAATCGTGCCGGTCAGAAAAATATTCGTCGTGCCGTAGCTGTTGGTCACCGAGCTCAAGTTCGAGAACGCAGTCCCCAGCGCATTGCTGATTGTGAAGTTGCCGGCGGACAATCCCGTCAGCGTAGTATAATTTGTGTTTGCTGGAACAAAGGTTGCCGTCACCGCATAAGTTCCAGCCGCCGTCTGTGTGGTCGCGCCGCCGGTTAGAATGCTCGTCACACTTCCGACCGTGTTTGTGCCGCTCACGATCACCGTCGCCGCGTGAGCGAAACCATCATAAGTCGCCGAATTGTTCACGGTCACCGTCGCCGTCGAAGTCGCCGGAATGACCACCTGCGACAATGCTCCAGATGTGCTGACGTCGTAACTCGCATTGCCGGCATAGCTGGCGGTAATGCTATGCGTGCCAACCATCAGTGAATTGATGCTAAGAGTGTAGGTGGAAACCGTGCCCGAACTGCCAACCATGGTTCCTGCGCCAATTGGTGAAGCTCCATCATAGAACGTAACCGTGCCGCTTGGCGCACTGCCGTCGCCGCTGCTGCCGGTAACTGTGTTGGTGAAGGTGACAGATCCATAATTCGATGGATTTGCACTCGAAGTCACGGCTGACGAGGAGGAACCGCCGGTAGTCACCGTCAGAACGCCCGTGCCAGTCATGGACGCGCTAATGTGATTGGCAGTTGAACTGGACGAACCCCAAGTGCCTTTGGCCAAAATTGAACCGCTGGATTGAAGAGCGTTGACCGTGTTGTTGAAGGCGTTCATGGCCAGCGTGCCGCCCGCCAGATTTACAGTTGTGGCATTGGGCAAAGTGCCGCTGGCGCCGAGCGCTAGTGTGCCGGCGCTAATGATTGTGTTGCTCGAATAGGTATTAGCGCCAGAGAGCATGAGTATACCAACGCCGTTCTTGGTAAGGGGCCCCGTGTTGGTGATGATGCCGTTTAAGGTGAACGTCTGCCCGCTACCCACACTGATGATGCTGGACGCGCTCAGATTTACGGCATTAGTCAGCGTGGCGGTGACATTGTTTGATAATGTGCCGCCGTTCATCGTCAACAATCCGGTGCCGAGCGCCGTGGCGCTATCCGCTTCAAGTATGCCGGCACTATTGGTCGTGCCACCGGTGTAGGCATTGGCGCCGGAAAAAGTCAGGGTGCCGGTGCCGATCTTGGTAATGCCCAGTGTCTTCCCAGTTCCGCCGTCTGTGATCAGCCCAGAGTAACTGCTGGTGGTGTTCCCATCACCAATAGTCAGCGTCGAAGCACCGGTGCTGGTGTTGCGAATGATCGCTGCCGCCGCCGAGATGTTGGTCAGACCGTTGACGGTTTCGCCGAAGCCGTTCAGTTCAAAGATGGAGACATGGTTCGCGTCGGCACCGTTAAATACGAGCAAGCCGTAGCCCACACCATTCGGTATCTGCTCGCTTGCCCCCAGTTTGAGGATGGTGCTGCAGCCGGTGTGAGCGGTAGAATAGTCTAAGTTGTTTATGACGGTGTTTCCATTGTAGTTGTTGGCCGTGCCGGTGTTTTGCAAGATGAAAGTGCCACTGTTGTTATTCGCGTTGTTTCCGTTACAAAATTCTATACCTCCGCTGCCGGTAATCTGTCCGGCATTAGTGCTCAAATTGCCACCCGCGAAACCGCCAAACCGTGCAATCCCTGTCAAGGTAATGGTGCCGCTGAAGGCGTTGCCGGAGGATCGGATCGCACCGAAGTTGATGCCTAAATCTGCAAAGCCCACGCCGGAGATGCTCATGTTATTAGAAACACTGCCGCCGGCATTCAAAAACAACTGGCCACCAACGGACGAGTTGCCCACGATGTTAAACGTCGTGTTAGGTGAAAGATTAGCCGGTCCCGCCGCAATGCGGATACCATTGGAAATCGTCGTGAGACCGCTGTAGGTATTGGCAGTGCTGCTCAAAGTCAAAGTAGGAGTGCTGGAGGCGTCCGCCGTGAGTGCGCCTGCGCCAGTGATCGCGCCACTTAAGGTCTGGCTAGCGCTGCCGTTGGTGTATTCTAGGGTCGCGCCGTTGGAGATGGCGATGCTTCCGGCATAGTTACCATTACCCAACGTTCCAGTTATAAGCAGCTTGCCGCCACCGATGGTCGTAGCTCCAGTGTAAGTGTTGGCTGTGGCCAGAGTCAGCGTCTGGGTGTTGTTCGTGGCCAACATCAGTGAGGTGCTGCCGCCAATCCCGCCGGTGCCGCTGATGATGTAATTGTGGCTGGTGCTCTTCATCGTCACCGCCGTCGGAGAAAACGTGGAGTTAAGCGTGACCGTGGGATTGCCGGTGACACCACTGGCGTCATCAAACACCACCGCGTCGAATCCATCAACGTAAGCAGCCAATGCCGGCGTGGAATCAACCCAGTTGGTGGTGCTCGTATCCCAGTTGCCATTGCCGGTGTTCCAACTCAAAGGCTCGGTGGAGGCGGTGATGTTCAGATAGAGCGTATTACCAGTGACGCTTAAGTTGCCGGCACCGTGAGTTAGAGCCAGCGTGGTGAACGCCGATCCATTCGCCGGTCCGCTACCGGTCCAGGTGATCAACGGATAGCTTTGACCGGCCGTTAAAATTCCACCGCTGACAAGCATGGTCAAGCTGCTGCCGGGCACAAAATTGGCCACCTTTAAGGGCGCAATGGTCGTGCTGGGCGTGGTAAGGGCGTAATCAATGTGCAGGACGCTGCTGTTTTGGTTCGTCAGATTGCCGGTGGTGAACCACTGACCGCCGGCACTGGCAACAAGGACGCCGTTGGTGGCACTGCCGGCCACCGTGAGGGTTGAGACGCCAGAACCGATGGTCGAGAATTTCAGTTCGCCCGCGCTGACGGTGGTCAGGCCACTGTAGGTGTTCAGGTTCGTGAGAAGCAGCACGCCCGTGCCGGTCTTGGTCAATCCACCCGTGCTGCCCAGCACCGAGCCGATGATGATGCTGTTCGCACCCGAGTTAAAATTGGCACCGCCAGCTTGGAGATTCACCGTCAGACCCGTAGCTGCGGGCATAAACAGGTTGGAAGCGTTGATACCAGCGAAGATTGTGCCGCCATTGAGATTGATGATCTTGGTGCCATTGTTGCCGGCCTGGATCTGGGCGACAGTGAGCAATCCTCCACTGTTCAGCGTCAGCGTTGAGGTGCCCGTGTTAGCGGTCGCGTCGCCATTGCCGCCGTCCATGAACAACACGCCGTTATTGGGCACGTCCGAACCGCCGCCAACCGTCACCGCTCCGTTGGTGACCGTGAGTGTCCCGGTGCAGGTTATGCCAGCCGTGCTGTTGTAAACGCCGACCAATTTCAATGTAGTGCCGACGTTCAGGTTAGCACCGTTAACATTGATTGTTCCAATGGAATTAGCATTGTTGGCAGCGACGTTCAAGTAACCATTGCCCGTGCCTGTGGTGTTATTGGTGAAGTTCACTGTGCCACCATAGATGTTCAAAATGTTGGTTTTTGCGTTGATCGCTACATAGTTCTGATTGCCAGCACTGTCACCACCCCAGGTCAACGAGCCGCTCGTGCTGTTATTAAGGCTGTTAATCGTCGTCGTAAAAACACCATTGAAATTCCAACCAACAACAAAACGCTTATTGCTGATGTAATTCGCGTTGGGAGCGAGATTGATGGTGCCCATGAAGTTATAGTCTTCATATGGATTCGCAGCACCCGTAAAGGCGGCGTTGTCAATGAGCGTTCCGTTGGTCAGCGTCGTCGTCGTGCTATACGGGAAGCTTAAATAGGCGCTAGAGGTCTGGGTGGCACCATTTAGATCAATGGTTCCTACCCCGTTCGCTCCGGCGTTGTTAAGGACGTAAATCGTGCCGGACGGCTGAAAAGAGCTGGATCCGGGGCCGGCGAATTTCACGGTGCAGCCGCCCAAAATGAGGTTGGTGCCGGTGGTGGTGTTGGCCCCGTTCAACACCACCGTGCCAGGCCCTGCAAAAGTCAGCGCAGAACTGCCGGAAAGATTGCTGACCGATAAAATACCCGTTCCGCTGTTGGTCCAAGTCTGAGCAGCAGCCACAACCACCGGCGCGGTAATGGTCAAATTTTGACCCAAACCGGACAACATGGTGATACCGTTGGTGAGCGTCAGCGTGCTCGTGCCAGCGATGGACACCGACCCACTTGGACTGGGATACAGGGACAAGCTGGCAAGGTTGTAACTCGTATCGAGCACCGTGGCCAAATTGTTGGTGGACTGGGCATCGAACACCACGTTAGAGCCGTTGCCGGGAATCACTCCCGTAATCCAGTTGCCCGCCGTCCCCCAGGAATTGTTGCTGGTTCCAGTCCATTCCTCCGCCGTGCCAGCCACAACCAAATCCAAATTGCCGAAGGTGTCAATTTTTAACGAGACGGCACCGGCAGCACCACCGCCTAAAACCGTCACCGACGGCAGAACGCCCGCTACTAGGCCAATGTTGCCCGCCTGCGCGGCGGCAATCAAAATGCGGTTGCCGGCGGTTAGTTGCGCGCCGGTATTGTTGACCTTAATCACCGTGCTGGCGGACAGCGTCATCCCTCCATTCGTCTGGATGAAGGCCGGAGTGACGCCGTCAAATAACAGCGAAAGCGTGCCGACGCTGCAATTGTTCGTCCCATTGATGAAAGCGCCCGTCGAGCTGTTCGTCAAAATCTGTGTGGAACCCAGCGCGAACGCGGTGGTCAAACCGGAGACATTAAAAATCGCATTTTTGGCTACGATGATGGTGTTGGTGCTGTTCACGGAGCCGATGCCGCTCAACGCCAGCGTGCCGGCGTTAATGCTCAAGCCACCAACGAAGTTGTTGTTCGAATTGGTAAGGTTCAGCGTGCCCGAGCCGATCTTGAGGGTTGCCCCGGTGTTGGTGAGCACGCCGCCATAAGCCGTGCTCGAGTTGTTATTGCCGATGGAGGCCGTGCCACTTAAGTTCAAATTGCGGGTGCCCATCAGCCCGCCAAGGGTGGGACCAGAGGGAAGCGTCACCGAGCCGCTGTCCGCCGCGTTCATGTCTAGTGTCGCATTTTGGAGACCTAAGGCATTGTTCACGGTCAAGGTTCCAGCCAGCGCGCGGGCAGCGCCGCTGAATGTGTTCCCAGTGCCAAGGACAACAGCTTGGCCCCCGCTGCTGGAGTAAAGGCTGATGGAGCCGCTGATAATGCCATTGAGCGCCAAGGACCCGCTGGCTGCGGTATTAGTAATAAACAAAACGCCACCGCCACCAGTGATGCTTCCGGATACCGCGCCGGCATAACTATCGCCGTTCACGGATGCAATTGAGGTGCCGTTTGCACCGAAGTTGATATTGCCGGACAGATTGACAGACGCGGCCGACAGATTGCCATCAGCACCGATGATGCAACCATTCGTGGTGAGTGTAATCGGACCGGACCACGTTAAAGAATAGCCGGCATTGCCGCCCAGCCGCAGAGTTCCACCGTTCATCGTCAAGCTATTCGTGAAGTTTACCGAAAGATTACCACTGTAATATTGGCAAGGAGCATTCCACGTCACCGGCCCGGTTCCAAACGCAGAAGAATTTGCCCAAGCTATACTGTTTCCACTTAACGTCGTGCCGCCGCTGAAAGTGTTCGCACCGCTCAACGTCATGCCGCCGGTGCCCAGATAATTTAAAGCGCCCGTTCCAGAAACAGTTCCGGACAAGTTATGGCTCACGGAAGTGTTGAAGGTCAAAGTGCCGTTGTCCGCGATGGATCCCGCATAGGAACCGGCGCTGCCCAATGTTCCCGCACCGGCCACCACCAGCGTGCCGCCGCCAATGGTCGTGCCACCGGTGAAAGTGTTAGCGTTGGACAAAGTCAACGTCTGGGTGTTGGCCGCATCTAGAATCAACGACGTGCTGCCGGCAATCGCATTGCCGGAGGCGATGAAATAATTGTGGCTGGTGCTTTTCATCAACACCCCTTGCGGCGACATCCCAGCGCTGAGCGTGATGACGGGGTTACCGGAGGCACTGGTGGCGTCGTCAAACACCACGGCACTCGTGGCATCCACATATTTGGCGGCAATCCCGTTGCTTAACCAGTTGGCGGTGGCCGTATCCCAATTGCCATTGCCGGTGTTCCATGTCAACTGGGACGTATTGGCCGTTACATTCAGATATAGGGTGCTGTTGGCGATGCTCAAGTAACCGGAAACTCCGCTGGGCAACACCAGCGTGGTGAAACCATTGGTGTTCGCCGGGCCGGATGTGGTCCAAGTGACCAGCGGATAGCTTTGTCCGCCAAAAAACACGCTCGAAGATCCGTCAACCCGCAGGGTTAGTGCGCTGCCGAGCGAGAGATTGGCGACACTCAACGGAGCGATATTCGTGCTGGGCGCGAAGCTGCCGTAAGTAGATCTGGCATAATTGACATGGAAGACGCTGCCGGTTTGATTCGTCACATTGCCCAGGCTGACGAACTGTCCGCCGTTGCTGGCGATGATGACGCCGTTGGTGGCCCCTGCCCCAGCCGCCGTCACGGTCGAGGCACACGAACCGCCGGTTAAGAAGGCGAACTCGCCCGCACTGACGGTGGTCAGGATATTGGAGGTGCTCGCGCCAGTGAGTATCAGCGTTCCATTGCTGATGGTGTTGCTGACGGAGTTGGCGGCACCGTTAAGAATCAGCGTGCCGGCACTGATTTTGGTATATGTCCCCGTTCTGGCGGTTCCCAACGTCAGAGCGGACGCAAGCGTAACCACGTTGTTGCTCGTATCGAACGTCGCTGTGACGCCGTCATTTATTTTCAGCCGGCTGGAAAGGTCCTGCGTATTGCCGCCGTCCCACCGCAGGGTGGCATTGCCAGCAAAAACAACCGTCCCGCTTTTGCCCAGCGCTCCGCTCACAAAACCCAAAATTCCGTTACTGATAGTTGTGCCGCCAGTGTAACCGTAATAGGTGCCGTTGACCGACCCGTTACCGGCACTATTTTGGGGATTGGTGACATCCCAGGTGCCGACACCACTCTTGATCAAGGAGGTCTGATTTCCACTCGTGCTATAATCAGGGATGTTCAGGGCAAAGATATTATTTCCCGTGTTGCTCCCCGTGAGCTGAACACTGCGGTTGCCGGTATTGTCCCAAAAGTTATAATCGGCTCCGCTTTGAGAAAAGGTGATGGTATCCGCCGCGGTAAGCCCTGAGGCGTCAATCGTGCAGGCGATGCCGGAATATGCACCCAGCACACGGATATAGCGATCGGTGGTCTGCGCTCCGGAACTGGTGTATTGCAGTGTGCCGCCGGTAAAATGCAGTCCGATGGATCCCGCACCGCCCGACCCATCCTGCGCGGCGGTTCGCGCACCCAAGGGACCACCACTGGCTTCCCCGGCATAAGTTGTCAAATTGGTGACATTGATGATGGTATTAGCACCGAATATAGTTTCACCGGTATAAGTGTTCGCGCCTGTTAACTGAAGTTTGCCGCCGCCATTGACCGTCAGACTGGTGGCTGCGCCAGCAAGAGGAGTGCTAATGGTATTAGACGCGTTGTTGATGGTAATGGTCGCGGCAGCTGGCAGGGTGATGGAAGTGCCACCGGAAAGTGTGACGGCACCCGAAGCCGCCCCAAAAATAATCGGACCGGCACTCACCGCACCACTTACAGTCACGGCGCCGACGGTCAGACCAGCCGTGGCCGTGCCGAAGTTTTCACTGGTATCGGTGGTGGCAGTGGTGACACTTCCGGGAGCGGCAGTTCCGGTTGAGTCTGTATTCCAACCAGGTATTCCCGTGTTCCCGGACGATGACCAAGTGCCGCCCGCCGCGCCGAAACCGACACCCGCGACGTTATCCCAGTAAAAAGGCCCAGCCGCAAATGCAGCGGGCGTGGCGAACTGGATTAACAACGCCGCCAGGCCCATAAGCAAGGCTGAGAAAACATGGGGTTGAAGCGGTTTGGCTATTGTAACCTTGTTCTGAATTTGCATACTTTAAATGACTTGGTTGAGATGAAATGGGATGCGGAATCTAAATGCTAACCACTAAAATTCGGACAACTGAAATCATCGGTAAAATTTCCGGACAATTCTTCTGAGCTGATAACGGTAATCTGAAGAAAATAGGTCAAATATTATATTTTGAATATCACGAGTTCTCGGGATGCAATGATGATTCAAATGTGGCTACAATTTATTATGAACAAACCTCGGCTTTGCCGCGTCCCAGATTGTCTTCCAAAAGGGCTGTCCAATTTTTAAAATCGCTGACGAGTCTGCGGTTGAATTGGTGGAAGTTTTGTGTTACGCCCTATTTGAAATGAATCCACCCGCCGCCGCGCGATTTAAAAACCATGAAACCCGTTGACCATATCGCTCGGACTATATTGTTGCTGGTTTTGAACTTTACCGCCTATTGCGCATCAGCTTCCCCGCCCAACCTCATCATCATTTTAACGGATGACCAGGGTTATCATGATGTCGGCTTCAATGGCTGCAAAGACATCCCAACGCCAAACCTTGATTCCATCGCGAGCAATGGGGTCCGTTTCACCAGCGGTTACGTTTCGTCTCCGCTCAGTTCGCCCAGCCGTGCGGGACTGCTCACCGGGCGTTATCAGGAACGTTTTGGATACGAACGCAATCCCGAATGGCACCCAGATAATTCAAATTCCGGTCTACCACTGACCGAAACGACTTTGGCTGACAGCTTGGGCAAGGTTGGTTATAAATCCGGAATAATTGGCAAATGGCATCTGGGCAGTTCCCCAGCCATGCATCCGCTTAAGCGCGGGTTCGACGAATTCTTCGGCTTTCTGGGTGCAGGTCATCAATACCTGCCGGAGGATTTGACAATAGACGAGGCCCGTAAGACGAAATCCGAATATGATAGCTGGCTCCTCTGGATCTTGCAGAACAATAATCCGGTCCAGATCACCAATTATCTTACGGATGCCTTTTCTGAAGCTGCGGTGCAATTTGTCGCACGACACAAGGAAAAGCCGTTCTTTCTTTTGTTGGCCTACAATGCGCCTTTCGGCCCCCTAGAAGCGACGGAAAAATATTTGAGCCGCTTCCGCAAAATTCTTGGAACGAACCGCCGAACCTATGCCGCGATGATGAGTGCCATAGACGATGGTGTTGGGAGAGTCTTGGCAGAACTTCGTCAGGATGGTTTGGAAGACCAAACTTTGGTGGTATATTTATCAACCGGTGGCGGGGCGTTGGATGCAAATTCTTCGGACAATTATCCCCTGCGCGGCTCCAAAGATTCTCCGTGGGAAGGTGGTTGGCGCGTGCCGTTTGCCATGCAATGGCCGGGGCATTTGCCAAAAGGATTAGTTTATGACCAGCCAGTATTGTCCCTCGATATTTTCGCGACCATCTCCGCACAGGCCAACGCGCCCATCAATCCAGAAGCTCCGTTGGACGGCGTCAACCTTGTTCCCTTTCTCACCGGACAAATACCGGGTGCACCCCATGACGCCATTTATTTGCGGATACCCGAGCGGGGTGCGTTAGCGATCCGGAGTGGTGATTACAAAATGGTTGTTCCTGCTACCCACCAAGCTGCCGAACTATACAATATATCCAAAGATGTGGCAGAGTGTAAAAATCTCGCCGAGTTGAAACCAGAAATCTTAAAGGAACTACAAAATAAACAAGCCGCTTGGACTCAACAAATGATGTCCCCTGGATCAATTGGAACATCCGGAAGCAACGTCCCGGAACCAATAGACACCGACGCCAGAAGTTTGAAGCCCGGATCCTGAGCTTACAAATTACAAGACAAATGAGATTCAATGGAACTTCGATTGCCGCCACATGTTTGGGAGTAATATTTACTCTTGATCGCCCGGTATTTTCTGCCACCGCTCCTTCAAAGCCAAACATTATCGTCATTCTAGCCGATGATCTGGGTTATGGCGACCTCGGTTGTTATGGCGCAACAAAAATCAAGACGCCCAATGTGGACCGACTCGCGGCGGAAGGTCTGCGTTTTACGCAAGCATACGCACCGTCTTCGACTTGCACGCCGTCGCGTTTTTCATTGCTGACCGGTGAATATGCCTGGCGGCAGAAGGACCGCAAAAACAGTATCCTCGACGGGGACGCACCGCTGTGCATCGAACCTGGCCGACTCACGCTGCCCAAAATGTTGCACCAAGCCGGCTACCAGACAGGCATCGTTGGCAAATGGCATCTCGGACTCGGCGACGGCAAAACACCAGTTGATTTCAATAAGGAAATTATGCCCGGTCCGCTCGAAGTTGGCTTTGATTATTGTTACATCATTCCCGCCACGGTGGATCGCGTGCCGAATGTCTGGATTGAAAATCATAAGATTGTCAGCCTTGACCCTACCGACCCAATCACGGTGAGCTATGTGACTAATATCAGCGATGATCCTACTGGTTTAGAGCACCCAGAATTATTAAAACAAAAGGCGGACAAACAACACTCCGGCACGATTATTAATGGCATCAGCCGGATTGGCTTCATGAAAGGCGGCAAAGCGGCACGGTTCAGGGATGAAGAACTCTCCACCACAGTCGTGAACCAGTCCGTCAAATTCATCGAGCAACACAAAGATGCGCCCTTCTTTCTGGAAGCCGCCTTGTTCGAACCGCATGTCCCGCGCGTCGCCAAACCATCTCTGGTCGGGAGCAGCGAATGCGGCGTCCGTGGCGATGTCATCCAGCAAATAGACTGGGAGACGGGCCAAATCATGAAAGCGCTCGAGCGGCTGAATCTGGAGACGAACACGCTCGTGATTTTATCGAGCGACAATGGCGCGATTTTATTTGACGGCTACTACGATCATTCCTTCGAGGATTTGAACGGGCATCAGCCGACCGGCGGTTTGCGTGGCTGGAAATATCTTGTCTTTGAAGGTGGTTGTCGCGTGCCGTTGATTGCGCGCTGGCCGGAACAATTCAAACCGCACGTCACCGACCAGATGTTCAACCTTGTAGATTTACTGGCAACCTTTGCCGGCATCACGGGCCAGTGTGTGCCAAAAGAAATTGCACCCGACAGCATGAATTTGTCGTCGCTCCTCCTGGAAACGACAACCAACCAGCTACGCGACAACACCGTGCTGCATGGCCTTTCCGACACGCTGGCACTGCGCCTGGGTGATTGGAAATATATTCCTCTGAACGCTAACATCAAAGCCACCGGCATGGGAAAAGGCGCGGATGGCTCGGAGAATCGTTTTGCCGCCAACCATATCACCAAGCCAATGTTGTTCAATCTCGCAACCGATCCGGGCGAAAAGACCAATCTAATTTCAAAATTTCCAGCCAAAGCAGCAGAATTACAGCAACGCCTTGAAGTCATTAAAAACCAAAAACTTCCATGAATGGACTAATTTCACCACTTCGTATCCAATCCACTGGGTTTAAAATCTTGGTAGCGTCCTTTGCTATATGGCAAACATTCACGGCATCCTACGCAAGGGAACTCACCAACGACCTCGGCATCGTGCAACAGGACGATGCCACAATGAAGTGGTATATGGACGCGAAGTTCGGGATGTTCCTCCATTGGGGAATTTACGCCGTGCCGGCGCATGGCGAGTGGTTCATGGAAAACCACCACATGGCTCCTGAGGAATACCGCAAGTTCGCCACCGACCTAGGTGATGGAAATTATTTCGACGCCAAGGATTTTGATCCGGCAAAGTGGGCGAAAATCGCGAAAGATTCCGGGATAAAATACCTGTGCCTGACCGCGCGCCATCACGATGGCTTTGCGCTGTTCGACAGCAAATACACAAATGCGTTTACAAGCGTGCAAACAATTCACCGCGATCTCTACGCGGAATATGTCAAAGCCGTTCGCGCCGCCGGCCTGAAGGTCGGGTTATATTTCTCGCCGATTGACTGGCGTTATCCCGGCTACTACGACGTGTGGGGCACCAATTGCGCGCCCAACAAATGGAATTACCAAACCGACCTGGCGCATAAGGAAAACGCCCGCGTCATGAAAGAAGAAGTTTACGAGCAGGTGCGCACGCTCTTCAAAAACTACGGCCCGTTCGACTACGTTTTTTGGGACGGCGGCTGGCTGGCGCAAAAAGGAACGGATCGCGACGCTATGTTTTTCTGGGAACCGGGCAAATACCGCGACCCGAATAATCCCTGGCCGGTGGCCGATGCTTGGAGCGATTTCGATGAATCTGGAAAGCCGCTCGGTCTGATGGGCATCGCCCGCAAGTATTCGCCGAACGTCATTGTCAACCGGCGCGCCGGCTGGATCGGCGACATCGGCGACGAGGAAGGCTCAAAACCGGTTACCGGTCCGGTGCGTCCGTTTTACTGGGAGAAATGTCTCAATCTCAACAAATCGTCCTGGGGCTACAACGACCACCAGAACCTTATGTCCTATGACGAGATCGTGGATTTTCTTGTCAACGTCGTCATGCGCAATGGCAACATGCTTTTGAATTTCGGCCCCGACCGGCACGGCGTCATTCCCGCAAGTCACGCAGCCTTGACCAAGCGCGTCGGCGACTGGCTCGCCGTCGTGGGCGACAGCATTTACGGCACGCGCGGCGGCCCATGGAATCCGGTGGACGGCCAATATGGTTTCACCTACAAACCCGGAAAATATTTTGTCCACTTGTTGCCGGGTTACGAAGGGACTGAATTCAATACGCCGGTCATTCCCGAAACAGTCACCGCTTGTCGCGATTTGTTCACGGGCGAGAAATTGAAATACACCGTCAACGCGGATGGCTCGCTGCACATCATCGGTTTGAACCGCACCGCGCATCCGGCGGACACAGTGATCGTGATTCAAGTGAAAGACGTGAAGAAAAAATAGGCGGCCATCAAATTTTCCGCCCAACCAAAGTCGCATCTCTTCCCGAAACAGATAAATTTTCCCGCATGAAAATTGAACCGACTTTTCCCGCAAGCCCATGGGCACGGCGGGATTTTCTCAAAACTTCCGCCGCCACCATTCTCGGGCTGGCTTTCTCTCGTCTCCCCGTCATGGCCGGGCCGTTCACGCGTGAGGATTTTGATCAACTCGTGCCCGCTGACAAAAAACTTTCGCCGGAATGGGTGAAATCTCTTTTCGCGCGCGGCACGCCGGAAGTGTTGCGCGGCAGCGAACTCAAGTTCGTCGGCATGCCCGTCGGCGGCATTGGCGCGGGGCAAATTTATCTCGGCGGCGATGGCCGGCTGTGGCATTGGGACATTTTCAATCAGAACATTTCCACCGGCGCGGAACACTACGCCAAACCGCTCACACCCAGCTCACCGCTCACTCAAAAGTTTTCGCTCAAGCTCGGCGACAAAGTGGTGGCGCTCGACCGCGACGGTTTTTCCGATGTCAGTTTTCGCGGCGAATATCCCATCGGCGTCGTGAACTATGCCGATGCCAGCGTGCCGCTCGCCGTGAAGCTCGAAGCCTTCTCGCCGTTCATTCCGCTGAACACCGACGACTCCAGCCTGCCGGCGACAATTTTTCAATTCACCTTGTGCAACACTTCCGCCGCGCCAGTGGAAACTACGCTGACCGGCGAACTTGAAAACACCGTGTGCCTGCATCACCGCAATCTCACCGGTGTTTTGAACAACCGTTTTGTCAAGGCAAACGGCACAACTATGCTGCTCTGCTCGGCTGAAGCCAACGCTGACTTAAATAAACTGCCGGACTTCGGCACGATGGCGCTCGTGTTTTTGAGCGACGCGGAAGAAACGAGCGGCGACAAATCCGCTGCGTTCACCGAGAAGCTCATCGGCTCGCTCGGCAAAAAACTCGCGCTCGCGGCGGGCGAGTCGCAGACGGTGACGTTCGTCCTCGCGTGGCATTTTCCGAATTTATCCCTGGGAAAGAAACAACCTGATGTCGGGCGGCATTATGCGACGCGGTTTGATTCGGCGCAGGCGGTGGCGGAATATGTCGCCGGAAATTTTTCACACCTCGAAGGCCAGACGAAGTTGTGGCGCTACACCTGGTATGATTCGACGCTGCCGTTTTGGTTTTTGGATCGCACGTTTCTCAATACCTCCATTCTCGCCACCTCGACCAGTTATCGTTTTGCGAACGGACGTTTCTACGGACGCGAAGGCGTGGGCTGCTGCGAAGGCACTTGCACCAGCGTCTGGTTTTATGCCCAGGCCATGGGTCGGCTTTTCCCCGACTTGGAACGGTCGGTTCACGAGAAGCAGGATTTTGCCGAAGGCATCGGCTTCGATCCGAAAACCGGCGGCATCTGGACACGCGGCGAATATCGCGGCGACTTCGTGCTGGACGGGCAAGCCGGCAACATCCTACGTGCCTATCGGGAACATCAGATGTCGCGGAATGACGCTTTTCTGAAACGGCATTGGCCGCAGATCAAAAAGGCCATGCAATGGCTGATCCAGCAAGATGGCAACAACGACGGCATCATTGACGGCTGGCAATCCACCACGCTGGATTGCGGCAGTTGGTGGGGCGCGATGTCGTGGACCAGTTCGCTGTATCTCGCGGCACTGCGCGCCTGCGAGGAGATGGCAAATGAAATGGGCGACACGGAATTTGCCCATTCCGCCAAAGCCATCACTGATGTCGGTGGGAAGAACTTGGTGGATCGCCTTTGGAACAGCGAATACTTCATCCACAAGCCCGATCACAGCCACGCGACCAGCTTCATCATTGGCAACGGCTGTCACATTGATCAGGTCTATGGGCAGGCTTGGGCAAACCAAGTCGGTCTCGGACGCATCCTGCCGTTGAAGCAGACTCAATCCGCGCTTCGCTCGATTTGGAAATATAATTTCACACCGGACGTCGGACCTTATCGCCAGCACTTCAAGGAAGGTCGTTGGTATGCAATGGCCGGTGAAGGCGGCACGATCATGACCACTTGGCCGAATGGAGACCGCGAGTATCCCAAGAAGATGGAAAGCCGGATGGCGATGGGTGTGGGTTATCTCAATGAGTGCATGAGCGGCTTCGAGCATCAGGTGGCGGGACACATGATCGGCGAAGATTTGGTCATGGAAGGCTTGGCCGTCGAGCGGGCCATCCACGACCGCCACCACGCCTCACGGCGCAATCCCTGGAACGAGATCGAGTGCGGCGACCATTATTCCCGCGCGATGGCCAGCTACGGCGTGTTTCTCGCCGCGTGCGGTTTTGAAAATCACGGCCCGAAACAACACATCGGGTTCGCGCCGAAGTTGACGCCGGAGAATTTCCAATGTGCCTTCACCAGTGCCGAAGGCTGGGGCAGCTTCAGCCAAAAACTGGAAGGCCGAAAGCTGACAGCGGAAATTTCCTTACGCTGGGGCAGTTTGAATTTGAAAACCATCGCGCTGGAGAGTGAGTTGGCGAATTCAGCCAAAGTCCTGCACGACGGAAACCCCGTTGCGACCAAGTTAAACCAAGAAGGCAAACGAATTTTGATTGCGTTTAATTCGCCGGTTACCGTGACAACCGGAAAGATATTGAAAATCATACTGACCTAAGAAACTATCCATCAAGCATGAAACACCAAACCAGCCTTTCCGCGAACCAATGGGCACGGCGGGATTTTCTCAAAACTTCCGCCGCCACCATTCTCGGACTGGCTTTCTCCCGTCTGCCCGCCATGGCCGGGCCGTTCACTCGCGCGGATTTTGACCAGCTCGTGCCCGCTGACAAAAAACTTTCGCCCGAATGGGTAAAAGCCCTTTTCGAGCGCGGCACGCCGGAAGTGTTGCGCGGCAGTGAACTCAAATTCGTCGGCATGCCCGTCGGTGGCATCGGCGCGGGTCAATTGTATCTCGGCGGTGACGGACGGCTGTGGCATTGGGACATTTTCAACCAGAATATTTCCACCGGCGCGGAACACTACGCCAAGCCGGTAACGCCCAGTTCGCCGCTCACGCAAAAGTTTTCGCTGAAGCTCGGCGACAAAGTTGTGTCGCTCGACCGCGAAGGTTTTGTCGATGTGACTTTTCGCGGCGAGTATCCCATCGGCATCGTGAACTACGCGGATGCGAATGTGCCGCTGGCGGTGAAGCTCGAAGCTTTCTCGCCGTTCATTCCGCTGAACACCGACGACTCCAGCCTGCCGGCAACGGTTTTTCAATTCACCGTGCAAAACACTTCCGCCGCGCCAGTGGAAACTACGCTGACCGGCGAACTTGAAAACGGCGTCTGCCTGCATCACCGCAACCACAGCGGCGTTTTGAACAACCGTTTCGTGCAAGCAAAAGGTGCGACGATGTTGGTTTGTTCGGCTGATGCGGGGAAAAATTCCGGCGAATCCGCGCGGCCCGAGATTATTTTTGAAGATTGGAATCGCGACAACTACGACGGCTGGACGGTGGAAGGCACGGCCTTTGGCAGCGGGCCGGTCAAAAAAAATGCTTTACCAACCTACCAAGGCAACGTGGGCGGCGACACGGCGCACGTGGTGAATTCCCACGCCACCGCGCCCGGCGATTCCATCGAGGCCAAAGATGCCGCAACTGGCAAACTCATCAGCCGTGAGTTTGTCATCGAAAGAAAATTCATCGCGTTCTGGATTGGCGGCGGCAAGGCCGAGGGCGAGGACTTGCTCGGATTGTCTCTGGTAGTGGATGGCAAGCGCGTCATCGCCGCTTCGGGGCAAAATAAAAACGAGCTGTCGCTGCAATATTTTGACGTGGCCGCCTACACTGGAAAAACAGCGCACCTTGAAATAATCGACGACAAAACCGGCAGTTGGGGCAACGTCGGCGTCGGCAAAATCACCTTCACCGACGAGCGCGGCAAAACTGAACCGCTAGAAAAACTTTCGGACTTCGGCACGCTGTCGCTCGCGCTGCTGGGTGATGCGGACGAAACGAGCAGCGACCAATCCGCCGCGCTAGGCGAAAAACTTATCGGCTCGCTCGGTCAAAAACTGACGCTCGCCGCCGGCGAATCGAAGAGGGTGACTTTTGTGCTCGCGTGGCATTTTCCGAATCTCTCGATCAAAAATTCGTTCACGGATTGCGGCCGGTATTACGCCACAAAATTTGCCTCGGCGCAGGCCGTCGCGGAATATGTCGCCGGAAATTTTTCGCGCCTCGAAAGCCAGACGAAGTTGTGGCGCGACACTTGGTATGATTCCAGCCTGCCCTTTTGGTTTTTGGACCGGACGTTTTTGAATGCCTCCATTCTCGCCACGTCCACCAGCTACCGGTTCGCGAACGGCCGGTTTTACGGCTGGGAAGGCGTGGGCTGTTGCGCCGGAACCTGCACGCACGTCTGGCAATACGAGCAGGCAATGGGTCGGCTGTTTCCGGAACTCGACATCTTGCTGCGCGAACGGGCCGACTTTAATCCCGCTGTTTCCTTCAAGCCTGACGGCATGATTGATCATCGCGGAGAATTTCATGCCGGCCACGCCATTGACGGTCAGGCCGGCACGCTGCTGCGCGCCTATCGCGATCACCAGATGTCGCCGGACAATGCGTTTCTCCAGCGCAATTACGCCAGCATCAAAAAGGCGATGCGATGGCTCATTCATCAGGATGGCAACGCCGATGGCATTTTGGAAGGCGCACAACACAACACGCTGGATGCGGAATGGTATGGACCGGTGGCTTGGTTGAGCGGCTTGTATCTGGCCAGTCTGCGCGCGGTGGCCGAAATGGCGGCGGACATGGGCGATGATTCTTTCGCCGCGGAATGTCGCACGATTGCCGAGGCGGGTTCAAAAAACATGGTGGCGCGGCTTTTCGACGGCGATTATTTCATCAACAAGGTTGATCCAAAACATCTGGACGCGATTAACTCCGGCACGGGCTGCGAGATTGATCAGGTCATGGGACAAAGCTGGGCGTTTCAAGTCGGACTGCCGCGCGTGCTGCCGGAAAAGGAAACAGTGTCCGCGCTGAAATCGCTCTGGCGTTACAACTTTTCGCCGGACGCCGGCGGCTACCACAAAAAAACAGGACCGGGCCGCTGGTATGCGATGCCGGGCGAGGCGGGCTTGTTGATGTGCACTTTTCCGCGTCGCGATTGGAATTACGCGCAGGCCAAGGGCAAAGGCCCGGAGTGGGCGGCTGGCTATTTCAACGAATGCATGAATGGTTTCGAGCATCAGGTCGCGGGCCACATGATTTGGGAAGGATTGGTGCTGGAAGGTCTCGCGGTGGAACGCGCGTTGCACGATCGCTACTCCGCCTCGCGCCGCAATCCGTGGAACGAAATCGAGTGCGGCGATCATTATGCGCGCAGCATGGCGAGCTACGGCGTTTATGTCGCCGCGTGCGGCTTTGAATATCACGGGCCGAAGCAGCACATCGGATTCGCTCCAAGGTTGACACACGAAAATTTCAAATGCGCCTTCACCAGCGCCGAAGGCTGGGGCAGTTTCGCGCAAAAGTTGGAAGGCGGAAAACTGACGGCTGAAATATCCATGCGCTGGGGCAGCTTGAATTTGAAAACCATCGCGCTGGAAAATAAATTGGGGCACTCGGCAAAAGTTTTCCTCGCCGGGCAAGCGCTGGCGGTTCATTCGCAGCGCGAAGGAAAACGGGTTCTGCTCACGCTGGAAAATCCAGTGCAGATTTCCGCCGGTGAAAAATTTGAAATCACCCTCACCTAGGAAAAAATCAAACTATATTTTTAGACATGAATAATACCGCTCTCAAATGTTGCCTGTTAACCATTGGAACACTTTTCGCATTGGGCAATTCGGTTCACGCCGACGTGAGATTGCCGTCCATTTTTTCTGACCACATGGTGTTGCAAAAAAATGTCGCCGTGCCGGTCTGGGGCTGGGCTGATCCGGAAGAGAAAGTCACCGTCAGCATCGCGGGACAAAGCCGAACGGCGACGGCGGATGCGGCTGGCAATTGGAAACTCAAACTAAAAAATGTTTCCGCCGACAGCCCGCTGACATTGACCATATCAGGCCACAACACCATCGTCATTCAGGACGTGCTGGTGGGCGAAGTCTGGCTGGCGTCCGGTCAGTCGAATATGGGCCTGTCCGTGAACGATGTCACTAACGCCTGGAAGGAAAAGGCGGAGGCAAAGTTCCCGCAAATCCGAATGTTCACCGTATCCCCCACCCCCGCCACAACGCCGCAAACGAACTGCGGCGGTCAGTGGGTGGTTTGTTCGCCCGAAACCGTCGGGCATTTCTCGGCAGCGGCGTTTTTCTTTGGCCGCGAGTTGCACCAAAAACTGACCGTGCCCGTGGGCTTGATTAACTCTTCGTGGGGCGGCACGCCGATTGAAGCGTGGACCAGCATGGACCGAATGGAAGCCACGCCGGAATTGGCGCCAGTGTTGGAAAATTGGCGGAAAACGCTGCATCCGTTTGACCCGGAAAAAGCCGAGGCGGATTATGCTCGCGCGCTGGAAAGCTGGACCAACACTACCGCAAAATTGAAGGCGGAGGGCAAAACCGTTCCGCTCCAGCCGAAAAAAGCCATTGATCCCCGACTCGACCCCAAATATCCCGCGAACTTGTTCAACGGAAAAATCTCGCCCATCATTCCCTACGCGATTCGTGGCGCGATCTGGTATCAGGGCGAAAACAACGCGGCGAGCGATCTGGCAAAACTTTATTCCGTCCAGCTTTCGCTAATGATACAGGATTGGCGGCAACGCTGGAACGAAGGCGATTTTCCCTTTGCCTGGGTGCAGTTGCCGAATTTTCATCCGCGCACCACTAATGTGGTTGAAACCAATTACAACAACTGGTGCGTGATCCGCGAAGAGATGCTGAAAACGCTCGCCGTGAAAAATACCGGCATGGCCATCACTGTTGACGTGGGCGAGGCGAATAATATCCATCCGAAAAACAAACAGGCGGTCGGACATCGGCTCGCACTCTGGGCACTCGCCAAAGTTTACGGTAAGGATATTACCTATTCGGGCCCGTTGCCCGACGGGGCAAAATTCAAAGGCGAGAAGATTATCTTGTCGTTCAAGCACGCGGACGGCGGGTTGGTCGCCAAAGATGGAGATCTGAAAGGATTTGCCATCGCCGGCGAAGATCATCATTGGATTTGTGCCAACGCTCGCATTGAAGGTAAAAAGGTCATTGTCTCCAGCCCAGAAGTGAAATTGCCGAAGGCGGTGCGCTACGCGTGGGCGGCAAATCCCGACTGCAATCTTTTCAACGGCGCCAGTCTTCCCGCTTCACCTTTCCGAACCGATGACTGGAAATAAAAACGATGCGTCAATCAGGCATTGGCTGAAATTCGTTTTGATGGCTGCCGATGCCGGCTACTTCGAGGGACTTGAATCAAGCCGAAGTTGGCTGCAAGGTGGCACAATTTATGGTGAAACCAGCAAGTAGAATGATTAACTCTCAGCTTATGCATTTTGGCGGCGCTCTAGCTTGAGCTCTTATTTTTATTCTAGTTAATGGCTCTTGAGAACCCACCCCAACGGAACACAATATTTTACACGCACATAATGAAATCAGCCGACATGCGACGCTTTGGGATAGGGCTTTTGACTGCCGTTATCTTACTTTTCTGCCTGCCACCGGTATTCGCCACCAATGTTTCGCAGCTTCGCTGTGAATATCGGGAGAATCCGGCGAGCATTGACGTGGAAAAACCACGTTTGAGTTGGCTCATGATGGATAACGGGTGGTGGAAACCGACAAGAAATCAGAAGCAGACGGCGTATCAAATTTTGGTTGCCAGTTCGGAGGAATTGCTAAAGCAAAATACGGGCGATTGTTGGGACAGCGGCAAGGTTACGTCGGATCAAAGCATACAAGTTGAATATGAAGGCCAGCCATTGGCGTCGCGGATGCGATGTTACTGGAAAGTGCGCGTCTGGGACAAAGATGGCAAGAAGTCGGCGTGGAGCCAGCCGGCACAGTGGACGATGGGCTTGCTGCATCTAGAAGATTGGTCGGCGCAATGGATTACGGCATCCCAAGGTTCATGCCGCCGAGCGTCCGGCCCCGTGGCTTGGTCGTCGATACCGGTGGCTGGGCCGATGTGGATTTGGGTGAGTCGTTCCCGATTGATTCGATCAAACTTTATTTTTTAAATACCAATGCGGCGCCGAAGCGGTTCAAGATTTTGGGTGCGGATGACCTTCAATTTTCCCACCCGCAAATCCTGGTGGATCAGTCGGCGGCGGACTATCACCCGAACGGCACCCGCCCACAGGTGTTTCAAGTGAACGGCACCCGGTGCCGCCGTATCCGGCTTTGGTTGACTCGCCCTTCCACCACGGAAAACTCCCTGATGCGTCCGAAACCGACCGGGCCCACCTCGCCGAACGCACCGGTCGAGGTGCGGCAAATGGAAGTGATGTCCGGCGGAAAAAATGTCGCATTAATGCGACCCATGCGCGAAATCGGGACCCAATGGGATCATGGCCATGCAACTTTTCTGGTGGACGGCATGCCCTCGGCCAATGACGGTGACATATGTCCAACCGATGCCTGTCCGACCACCGCCGCGCCCATCCTGCGCAAGTCATTCGTCGTTGCGAAGCCGGTCACGCAAGCCACGATGTATGTCGCCGCGCTCGGCATGGCCGAGGTCACCGTCAATGGCCAGCCGGTGACTGACGCCGTTCTGGGACCTCCTTTCACCGACTACACGAAGCGGGTGGCTTATCTCACTCACGACATCACCTCAATTCTGGCCAACGGGGAAAACGTCATCGGAGCGACGCTGGGCAACGGATTTTTTAGCACGCCCCGGGGTGGTTTTGGCGAACGCCACGGCGGACACGGACCGCCGCGCGTCATGATCCAGACGGAGATCGAGTATGCCGATGGCACCCGTGAGACGGTCAATTCCGATGGCACCTGGAGATGGTCGCGGAGCGAAATTGTGGATGACGACACCTTTTCCGCTTACACTGAGGATCGTCGCCTGGCCAAGCCAGGCTGGGAACGACCTGGTTATAATGACAGCGGGTGGCTGCCTGTCGCAATCAGCACTTCGCTCGGCGGGAAACTGGTATCGCCCATTGGGCCGCCCATTCGCGTGGCCGGTGAACTCAAGCCGGAACGCGTGACCAACAACCGCGCCTATTTCAAAGTTTTGAGCGCCGGCTGGCCGCGCGTGAAAGTGAACGGCCACGCCGGGCAGACGATCACCATCCTCGGACACGCGCCCGGTTACAACGCTCCGCCGCTCACCTTCACGCTGGCAACGAACGGGCCGGCAGTGTTGGAACCGCGCTTCATGTATCTTTCCGGCCCGCTGGAGATTGAGGTGAAAGGGTTGTCTGAACCGCTCGCGCCGGATGCGGTGACAATTCAACTCGTCCACGCCGATTTGAAATTGGCCGGCACGTTTGCCTGTTCCAATCCGTGGTTCAATCAAATCTACGCCGCGCTGTTGCAAACCCATCTCAACTACGACGGCGATCAGCCGATGGATCCGATGCGCGAGAAAGAAGGTTGGACACAAGACATGCAGGGCATGTTCGAGACGGCGGCGTATCTCACCGACGTGGAAGGTATCTATCGCAAGTGGTGGTGGGACTTTGCCGATGGTCAGGATGAGTCGGGCTTTGTCGGCTCAGTGCTACCGCTGGTGGGCCGGCAGGTGAATAATTGGAATTCGCCGTGGTGGAGCGGCGTGGTGGTGCTCTTGCCGTGGCAACATTATCAATATTACGGTGACCGCCGTATCCTCGCCGAGAGTTACGACACCATGCGTCGCTATGTGGACTTTCTTGGAACCCTCACAGCCAGCGGCTCCGTGCGCGGTTGGGATGACTATCCTTATGTGAACACGGGCAACACCAATTCAACCGAGGCCCGGGAAGGCATCCTGAGTTGGTTGGGCGCCGGTGACTGGCAGAATCCCTATGGTGGCAAAAACGCGGTGCCCGCGCCGCTCTTAGATATGCCCGCGTGGTATCATTACGCCAGCATTGTCAGCGAGACGGCGGCGTTGCTCGGCAAACCGGCCGAGGCCGCAAAGTATGCTGCCATCGCCCAAGGTGTGAAAGACCGTTTCAACGCAAAATATCTCAACCAGGAGAACGGCCTTTATGGCAGCCAGACGAACAGCCAGACGGCGCAGGTGCTGCCGCTCGCGCTGAATGTGGTTCCCGATGCCCAACGTGAATTGACTTATCAGCAATTGCTCGCCGCGATTCATGCCCGCAAGGATCATTTGGGCACCGGGTTTGTCGGCCTGCCTTTTCTGCTGGCGGCCTTGACCGAACACCGGGAGACGGCGCTGGCGAATAAGATCGTGAACCAGCGGGATTATCCCAGTTGGAAAACCCTGATTCACGACGGGGTCCTCGCCGAAGGTTGGAATGGCGGCGGCGCACAGATGCCGTCCTGTGGCGGTGCGATTGGCATGTGGCTTTATCAGTCCGTCCTGGGCATCCGCCCCAATCCGGCCGGTCCCGGCTTCCAGCAATTCATTCTTGCGCCCCAGCCCGATCCGGCCTCGGGCTTGACCTCAGCGCGCGGCAGCTACGACTCGGTTCACGGTCGCATCGTCAGTGAGTGGACGTGCGCGCAGGGGCATTTCACCCTGCACGCCGTGATTCCCGCCAACACCACCGCCACGGTGTATGTGCCGGCGAAGGATGCCGCCGGCGTGACGGAATCCGGCCAGCCGGCGGTGAAAGCGGAAGGCGTGACCTTCTTGCGGATGGAAAACAATACGGCGGTCTATGTGGTAAGTTCAGGAAGCTACCGCTTCCAGTCCACGTTTCCGTGAATGATCTTTAGAAAATAATTTCTATTTAGGCCAGCGTGCCAGCACTTGTGGGTTATCAGTCAAACCGGATTCGTCAGCCTTGGGAGTGTAAAGCAAATCGACCGCTGCAACTGCGCCGTCTTCCGCTTTTAAATTCACCGCCTCCGTCATCAGGCTGCGCAGTTTTTTAGAGTCGTTGCCGTCCTCCGCGCTGGCGGGCAACAGATAGAAGCGCTCCTTGCCGCCTTGAGTGATTTTAAGCGTGAAATCGCAACCGCTAATTGGCGAGAAAACTTTACGCGCAGCTTCACGGTCTGCCGCCACGCGCGGGTCAAACGTGCGGATCAAATTTCCGCGATACGGCCCGATGGGCGGATAAATCATATTCAAATCGAGATTTGTCATGCTCATTGCGGCCATAACGCTGATCACCGACACATCTTGGGCAATGGGGTAATTTACGCCGTTTGACATGACTTTGCAGGTGTAATCGCCGGTGGCTTCATCCCATTTGTAATAATCGCCGCCCCGCCGGACGGCAACATGGCGCTCAAGATATTCCTGCATTTTATGGACGTTGTAATCTGAGAAATGCCGGAACAAGAACGGCGGCTCCTGATCGCCGACGCCGCCGCCCTCCATCGGGTCGGCCTTGTATGTGCCCGCCACAACCTTGTTTCTGCTAACCTGAACCGTGGGCGGAATAAATTTTCCGGACGGCAAATCAAACGCCCAGGTCGGCCCGACATGCAGTTCCTTATAAGTTTTTGGCGGCTTTATGCCAAACATCTCGCCGTGGTAGGGATATTCTTGGTTGTCGCTGTCATGCGGCAGCCCCAGCGCGTGTCCCAGCTCATGATTGATGATGCCCAGGTTCATGCTGCCCACCCCGTTGAAATTTCCGGCCTGTCCGCCCGCCGGCACGCCGAGAATGGTGACATAGCACATGGCCACATCCTCGTTACCGCCCGCCCGCGACAACGCATGCACCCACTGCAAGGCGGCGGCCTGTTTGCCGTCAAACTTTTGACCGGTCTTAGTCTTGTATTCGTCGGTGGAAGTAATGCGGACGGCGGGCAGGCCAGCGCGCTCGGGAATGACCATCTCTGGAAACGTGATGCCGCGCACGCGTTCAACCTCCAGCCCGGACACCGGCCACTTCGATTCCAACTCCTGAAAAAAATTTGAGGGATAATCGCCGCCGCCCCGGCCAAAATATTGGACGTCAAACATCTTCATCTGCACCCGCGTCGGCGCCCCCACCTTGACAGCATAATGCACAACGCTGTTACCGGCGCGAACTTCGATTTCCATGCCGTGCCGAACCAGCCGCGCGGGAATCATGGTGGTGAAACTGTCTTCGTAACGATGCTGCACCATGCCGGGTTCAGACGGCAGCGTCTTCGGCAACGTCGGCGGCCCCTTGAGCGTAAAATTATTTGTTTCCCCATCGCTGGTGACAATAGCCGTCACGGCCGGCGCCATAGCGCCGCTGGGTGAAACCACATCGGCCTTGAGCAAAGCCGCACGGTTGCCGGTCAATTTAAAGTAAGGCTGGTCGGGCTGCATGACATGCGTTTGCGCCAGAAAAACCTTGTCAATGCGGACATCAGAAGTTTCCGCTTGAACCAACGTGCAATGGGCCAAGATTAACCCCAAAAGGGTGAAAATGCTTAGGACATGAAAATTGAAGTTCACTGGGAGACGCATGGGTCTAAAAATAATGCATTGGCTGTTGAAATTTTAAAACCACGAGTTCTCGGGATTGAATATCTCCAAAAACCTTGCAAAGGTAGGACACACCAGATGAAAAAACCTGCATTTTGGGGACGTTCCAGAAAATCAATCACCGCCTTCACTCTCATCGAACTGCTGGTAGTGATTGCGATTATTGCCATCCTTGCGGCGATGCTGCTGCCGGCTTTGGCCAAGGCCAAGGATCGGGCCAAGACCATCCAGTGTCTCAATAATCTTAAGCAGGTCGGTATTTTCCTTCAACTTTACACCGACGACAACCAGGATGTTTTCCCCAGCGACTGGGGGCAAAAAGGCCAACAGGCCGGAATGACCACCTACCAAAATTATGATGATTGGTGGGGTGTTTATATGAATGCATACTCGGCGACCAATGTGAATCTGTTCCACTGTCCGGTCTTGCAAGGTGTTCGCAATCAATATACGCCAAATTTTCAATGGAGCTGGGAATCACCAGCCGGATCGGCCTATCCCGGTCAGTTTGTTGGCTACGCCGCCAATTGTTTTTTCCTGTTTTACCCGGTGCTGCAGGCAATCATTCCGCAAACCGTCGGCGGCATCAATTACACGCCAGTCTACAAATTCAAGCGAACTAAAATTTTAAGCCCGACGGATTGCATGATGATTTGTGATAACGAGGGCAAATATAGCATGAGCTCCTATTTTACCGATGCCGTAATGGATGGCGGCCCGGCCACCGGACAATATCAGGGCGTAGCCTGCCGCCACGGAGGCTCCATGGGCAAAGGCATGAACGGCGGAGTGGGCGTGGTCGTCTTTGCTGACGCTCATTCCGAGGCGCGCAAGGATCAAAATATAAATCCCAGTTCCAGCAACCGTTTGCTCAATTCCCGATACTGGGATCCCCTCAAACTTGCCGGCGACCAATAAATCTTTTACCATGCTAAAACCATGAAAAACAAAATCATCGCCGCCTGCCTGCTCTTATCACTTATGACTGGAATCCTCTCCGCCGCCGATTGGAAAGCAAAACTGCAGCAGGAACTGCCGCTGCTCGGCCATCGCAACTGGATTGTCGTGGCCGACTCCGCGTATCCGCTCCAGACCGCACCGGGCATTGAGACGATTTACGTGGACGCCGACCAATTGGAGGTCGTCAAAGGCGTGATCGCCGAGCTCGCCCAGACCAAGCACGTCAAGCCGACGATTTATACGGATGCGGAAATGAAATTCGTTGCGGAAAAAAACGCGCCCGGCATCAGCGCTTACCGCGAGGCACTGGAAAAAATTCTGGCGAACCAGCCGGCGCAGGTGCTGCCGCACGAACAGATCATCGCCAAGCTCGACGAAGCCGGCAAGACCTTCAAGGTGCTGCTCATCAAGACCACCCTGACCAAGCCCTACACCTCGGTTTTCTTCCAGTTGCAATGCGGCTATTGGAATGCCGATTCTGAAGCCGAGTTGCGCAAGGCCATGGAATGATTCCGGCCGGCTCCCCTGCCCTTTAGCGACGGTGGAAGCCAGTAAATTCAGCCGTTGGCCAGTTTTCCCTCACAAAATCCCCGGCTGCCGCTAAAATAGCCGCCGCCCTTTTCATTTCTGCTCAAGCAAAAACCATTTTTGCTTGGGCAGATTTCATTTTTGCTCGAGGCAAAATCATTTTTCCTCGGGCATAAATCATTTCTGCCCGGGCAGATTCCATTTTTACTGGAGCAAAAATCATTTTGGCTCAAGCAGAAATGGTTCCGGCTCGAGCAAATGTCATTTTGCCCTAAGCAAATGTCATTTTTCCTCGAGCATAAACCATTTTGCCTGAGGCATTGATCAGGCGATTTTGAGCCAATTTCCAAGAAAACTGGCCCTTTTTGTAAAAAACGGCCAGCCTTGTCATCCGAACCGGCTGGCCACCCTCATTGGGAAAAGGAGCCCTCCGGCAACCTGGGACGGATGGGGTTGGGTTCCATGCTACCCCGAGTTCTCGGGATTTAAAAATTCCCAAAATGTTGCACACTTTAGTCTTGGCCCATGAATAGAATCCGAGGTTCTCGGCGTTTTCGATCATCAATTGCTGCCTTCACGCTCATCGAGCTGTTGGTGGTGATTGCCATCATTGCCATTCTGGCGGCGATGCTGTTGCCGGTGCTTGCCCAGGCCAAAGCCCGGGCCTATACGGTTAATTGCATCTCCAACCTGAAGCAAGTCACGCTGGCCATCACGATGTTTGCCGATGACAACGAGGATCGCCTGCCCTACCGGGTGGATGGCAGCAATGCCCCCAAAGGCACTTTGGTTCTCGACGCCAATAATTCCTCCGACCCGACGGTGGGCATCGGTCACGTCCAACTGGTCTATACGCTCACTCCCTATATTCCGGGCGCCACCCCGATGGCTGCCCCCAATCAACCCTGGATTGTGAATCCCTTTCTGCTGTGTCCTGGATTCAAAAACAATCCGCAGTATGCTGCGCGCGCCCAGGTTGCAGCCAACCCAGACTATTTTCGCGCCAGTTACCGCTTGCGAAGTTACGTCGAGGGCAATCCTATGTGGAGCAACCCCGGCAGCCCCAAGCTGACCAACGTGCAAAGTCCCGCCAACAATGGATCGCTGGCGGATTTGGACCGCGCTTTTCCCGGCGCCAGCAGCGCCACCATCACCGACCTTAATGATTGGGCGCAATTGCCGGATCGTCCCGTGCATGGCAGCACCCGCGTCTATGGCTTTTTTGACGACCACGTCTCCACTTTGAACCTGGCCCGGCACTCGGACAGCATGACCACCAATCAATTACCTTCCGGCTGGATTACCGCCACCCAATAATATGCATTCTCACTGCTGTCCGGTTTAGAAACCCAGTAAACATTGATGGTTTTCGGTGTCTGGCGGTTGTGTGGTGGGTGGAAGTTGAGCAAGCGCCTGTGAAATGGGCATTTTCTCAAAGAGCGTGAGGCTCAAAATCTGTAAAATGG
>CAISYZ010000230.1 GCA_903889895.1 uncultured Verrucomicrobia subdivision 3 bacterium
CAAATAGCACTCGATGTCCGGTGTGTAACCGGGTTCATCGGCGTGCTTCAAAATTAATTTGTATTCTTGCGCCATATCAGCAACTTGACTCTTAAAATAAATTCGCTAGCCTAATTCGTCCCATCCTGCCCGATGGTGTAACGGTAGCACAGCAGACTCTGAATCTGTTTGTCATGGTTCAAATCCATGTCGGGCAAACATTTCATTTGCAACCACCCACGATCTCATCCGCCTTCGCGTGCGAAACGCCTTCGTAAAATTTGTCGCCGACCATCATCACCGGCGCGGTGCCACAGCTCGCGAGGCACTCGATAAATTCAACCGTGAACTTGCCATCCTTCGTCGTCTGCGGACCATGCTTGTGCGCGTCCAATCCGAGCTTCTCACAAAAATGATGATGTAGCTCATAGGCGCCACCGAGCGCGCAGCTCAACGTGCGGCAAACTTTGATCGCGTATTTTCCCTGCGGCTCCTGCCGGAGCATCGGATAAAACGTCAGGATTTCAAAAACGTTGATCGGTTGGAGTTCCAGCTTTTTCGCGGTCCATTGCACGGCGTCGGATGAAATCCAACCGAATTTTTCCTGGACCGCGTGCAGCACCATCAGCGACGCGGCGCGCTTCACGGGATAGTGCGTGATCAACTCATTCACTTCCGCTTCCAGTTCAGGTGTCGGTTGAAAACTCATCGGTCAGATTCTCCCATCACAAAGTCGAGCGAACCCAGCACGACGGGCACGTCGCTGATCATGCAGCCGGGCAGCAATTCGCCAAGAATGCTCAAATTGATAAAGGAAGGGGCGCGAATTTTCAGGCGATTCGGCGTGCCGCCGCCCTTGCTGTTGATGTAAAAACCAAGTTCGCCTTTCGGATTTTCATGGCCGAAATACGTTTCACCGGGCGGGCAATTGATGCCTTCGGTCACAAGCATGAACTGATGAATCAGTTCTTCCATGCTCGTCAAAACTTTTTGTTTTGACGGCAAAGTGATCTTGCCGTCCTGAACGCTGACGGGCTCTTGCGACTTGTTTTCGGCGCCACCGGGAATCTTGTTACAGCACTGCTCCAAAATGCGCATGCTCTGCTTCATCTCTTCCATGCGCACGAGGTAGCGATCGTAACAATCACCGGTTGAACCCACCGCGATATCGAAATCTAAATCCTTGTAGCAGAGATAAGGCTGGTTTTTACGCAGATCGAATTCCACGCCGCTGCCGCGCAAATTCGGGCCGCTCAAAGCGTAATCAATCGCCATTTCCTTCGACACGACACCAAGATCGCGCAGACGATCCACCCAGATGCGATTGCGCGTGAGCAAGGTATTCGCTTCGTCGAGCGCCACGGCAAATTCTTTCAGGAACACGCGAATCATGTCCACCCAGTTCGGCGGAACATCACGCATCAAACCACCGATGCGAGTGTAACTATTCGTCAAACGCGCACCGCTCGCCGCTTCGGCGATGTTGTAAATTTTTTCGCGCTCGGTGAACGTGAGCAGGAAAACCGTCACGGCACCGGTGTCCATCGCGAACGCGCCGAGACCCAGCAAATGCGAGGAAATACGCGCCAGCTCTGCGCACATCACGCGGATGTATTGGCAGCGCGGCGGCAATTTATCGTGGATGCCGAGCAGTTTTTCGACCGCGAGCGCGTAAGCGCCGTTGTTCGCCAGCGGCGCGAGATAATCCAGCCGGTCCGTGTAAGGGATGAACTGGGTGTAGGTCATGTTCTCGGC
>CAISYZ010000231.1 GCA_903889895.1 uncultured Verrucomicrobia subdivision 3 bacterium
CATGGGAAAACCGGGCGCATTTTTTCGGAGCGGCGGCGGAAGCCATGCGGCGCATCCTGATTGACAACGCGCGACGTAAAGCGCGGATTAAACACGGTGGCGGACAGGAGCGGATTAACTTGGATGATCTGGATCTGGCCGCTGCGTTGCCGGACGAAAAATTTTTATTGATGGACGAAGCTTTGGAACGGTTGCGGGCCGAAGATCCGGAAACGGCGCAGGTGGTTATCCTGAAATTTTTTGGAGGGCTGACCAATGAGGAAATTGTCCAGTGTCTCGGCAGCAGCGACCGCACCGTGCGGCGGCAATGGAATTATGCCAAGGCGTGGTTGTATAATTGCATTACGAAACATCTTTGAATGGATGTTTATTTATGGCCGGATTTGGAAGGTGGCGACGCATGATTAAGAGAAACATGGAATTATGAATGCGGCCCAGCAGGAGATTTTTGAAACCGCGCTTGAACTCAAGGACAAGGTCGAGCGTGAGGCCATGCTGGATCGCGCCTGCGATGGCGACCCGCAATTTCGTGAACGGATCAACGAATTGCTCGTGGCGCATGGTCAAGCCGACCCGTTTTTTTCTGACTGCGTGACGGCGGTTGCCAATTCCGCAGAGCAGCTCATTACCGTTGATGGAAGCGGGGCGGCGCACAAGGAATCGGACGCCGAAGTGCTGGAAGAACTCGTTGGTTCAAAAATCGGGCCTTACAAATTGCTCCAGAAAATTGGCGAGGGCGGTTGCGGGGTGGTTTACATGGCGGAACAGGAGTTGCCAGTCCGCCGCCGGGTGGCGCTCAAGATCATCAAGCTCGGCATGGATACGAAGAGTGTCATCGCCCGGTTCGAGGCGGAGCAGCAGGCACTGGCATTGATGGATCATCCGAACATTGCCCGGGTGTTGGACGCCGGCGCGACGCAAAGTGGTCGTCCGTTTTTTGTCATGGAACTGGTGCATGGCGTGCGGCTCACGGACTTCTGTGATGAGAACCGCTTCAATACCAAGCAACGGCTGGAACTTTTTATCCAAGTCTGCCGCGCGATTCAACACGCGCATCAGAAAGGCATCATCCACCGCGACATCAAGCCGTCGAACATTCTGGTCACCCAGCACGACGGCGTGCCGGTTCCCAAAGTCATTGATTTTGGGATTGCCAAGGCGATGGAGGAAAAACTGACGGACAAAACTCCATTCACAATGCAGGGACTTTTCATCGGCACGCCCGCCTACATGAGTCCGGAACAGACGCAGTTGAATGGTTTGGACGTGGACACACGGAGTGATATTTACAGTCTCGGCGTGTTGCTCTATGAGCTGTTGACGGGGAAAACTCCGTTCGACCAAAAAGAATTGATGGCTGCGGGCTTGGATGAAATGCGGCGCACTTTGTGCGAGCAGGAGCCGCGCAAGCCTTCCGCAAAACTGAATTTGCTGCCAGACGCGGAATTGACGGTGACCGCGCAGCGCCGGCGGATGGAGCCACCCAAACTGCGGTCGGAGTTGCAAGGCGATCTTGACTGGGTGGTGATGAAGGCATTGGAAAAAGACCGCAGCCGCCGCTACCAGACGGCGAATGGTTTGGCACTGGATGTCCAGCGCCATCTCGACAACGAACCGGTTTTTGCCCGCCCGCCCAGCCGGCTTTACCGGTTACAAAAGCTGGTTCGCCGAAACCGAGTGGTCTTTGTGGCCGTAGGCTTGGTAGCGCTGGCTTTGATGGTCGGCACGGTTGTTTCTACCTGGCTTTTTTTAAGGGAACGCGAAGCGCGGCAGCGCGCCATGAAAGCCGAGCAACAAAAAACTATTTTCCAGCAAGAGGCTGACCGCTTGCGCGAAGCCACCGAGGATCATCGGAAATTTTTGAAAGCCGCCGAATTGTATCGTCGGGGCAAACGCGAAGAGGCGGATGCGCTGCTGGGTGAAATCAAATCGCCCCAGATGACGCAAGAATATGCGGCGATGTATCGCACGCTGGGCGACTGGCAGATTGGCAATAAAAATTGGCTGCGGGCCTTGGATCGTTTTGCCGTGTTGTCGCAAATCAATCAGTCCGATTATCTGGATTCCTCGCTGGATGACCAGCGTTATGCGGTATTGCTGGTGGATCAAGGCAAGCTTGATGAATATGAAAGATTCCGCGAGTCGCTCGTCTCGCGTGAGGTCGGCACGGTTAATTCAGTGGTCGCCGAGCGAGTTGTCAGACAATGTCTGTTGACACCTGCGAATGGCCAGTTGTTGAGTGCCTTGAGCGGATTTGCCGAAATCACCCGAAACTCCCTCGAAAACAACAATAGCAAGATTCCGTCCGGTTTGGCCGCATATTATGCCTATTCGCTGGCACTGATGGCTTACCGGCAAGGTGATTATGATCAGACTACGAACTGGTGTCAGCGGGCACTGAACTATAACCACAACGTGCAATCGCGGGATGTCAGCGTCCAGTTGATTCTGGCCATGGCGCACGCGCAATTAGGCGAGACCGAAAAAGCGCAAGCCGAACTGGCGGCTTGTCGGAAAATTTTGGATCCCGTTTTTATGGGCGGCCTGACCATGCCAAAAGTCTGGCAGGGATTTTGGTTCGACTGGTTGTGCGCCAGAATTCATCTACGGGAAGCCGAGGCTCTCATTGCAGGTTCGAGTGATACGTCTGAATGATTGGCTTCCAACTTGAAACCGGCGGATCACCTGATTTTCCTTCCATCCAACTTCACACTAAAAAGCCGGACGAAGCGATTCTTCCGGCCTTAAGTGTTTCCTGATTTGCGCGCTGACGCATGTGGTTTTGGGCGCAATCACGCCCGCACATTCGCATTCCACTGCCGACGAAAAATAATTGGCCGGATTCCAGTTGGAAAACCGCATTACTTTAGTGACAGCCTTAAATAAACAGTTAGAACCGCCAAAATCCTGTTTATAGGCCAAACAAAAACAAATCGGAAGCTCATTATTTTTATGAAGCCCCACGCTCAAATTCGCATATTACCGTTATGTTCACTGATGACCATGTCATCATTTGTGTCGTTGCTCGTCCTGCTTAATGCCTTGCCGGCGGCATTTGCAGCTCCCATCACCAAGCAGACCACTGGCACCGATTTGACAGCCGGGGCGAGTTGGGTGAACGGTGTCGCTCCGGCCTCTGGTGACGTGGCGACGTGGGATACCGGGTCGCTGGGCGCGGGCTTGACGTTGAACTCCGGCGCGCCGAGTTGGCTGGGCATCAAGGTCAATGCCGGAGCCACTGACCCCATTGCCATCGGCAGCGGCGGCACGCTTACGCTGGGAACCTCGTGCTTGGACCCCGTTCATTAGACCACTTGTGATGAGACAGTTTCCGGTGGTTTCAGTTTGTTGTTTTGCTGCCACTCAAGGTTCCGGTGGAAGGCGGGCGTAGCCCGACTGGAA
>CAISYZ010000232.1 GCA_903889895.1 uncultured Verrucomicrobia subdivision 3 bacterium
CCGTTTTTCAATCAGGCGTCTGACCATGCGCAGGGACATATAATTCAGTTGTTTGCCCTCGTAGGCTTTCAGCAGTTCGCGCTGCATCTCCGCTGTGTCCGCTTTGGAAATGCCAATGGCGACCCACAACGGAATTTTCCCGGCGAGCGCCGCTTGGAGCAATCGCCCTTCACCCGCCTTTTTTAAGGACAACAGCCCGCTGACCATCGTGTCGGATATATCCAATTTCTCGCTGATATGATGGTTGGTGTAGCCATCGGCGCGCAGCCGTTCAATCTCGCGAATCAAATCCATCGTCGCGGGATAACGGCGCGCGATGTTCTCCACCAAACTGCGGATCAATCGTTCCTCTTTCGAGATTTCCACCACAATGGCCGGAATTTCCAGATGGCCGAGCGCGTTGCAACAATTCGGCGTGCCGTATCCGGCAGCGCAACGGCCGAGTCTTACCGGAAACTTCAGGAGCAGCAGACCCATCACACAGTTGGCGGCTACACTTCGGAGTAGGGTTGAGCCGGACAATCCGCTCGGCGAAACCGCTAATCTCACCCACCCGGTGATTGTTGCAACCTATGATGGGGCGAAAGTTCCGGCGGCGATTGGCAGTTTTTTCGTGCAATGCTTAGAAAATCCCGCTGTCGGAATCTCCAAAAAAGACGGTATTATTCTGGCCCATCAGAGCACGGACGCTCGCCGAGCCGCAGGTGATTCGCTCGGTGAGGAACTTAGTGGCCAGTCGAGGATCGAGGCGATCGCTCGTGCCGTTGGCGAGTTCTGGTGCGATTCTGCAAATTCGAGGCTTCGTCGCGCTGCCGTGCGCACTGCAGAGCGCCTCCTGTTGGAACTTCTCGGGCACTGGCACGAAAACGACCATCACCCGAACCGGGTCATAGAAAGGGAGAATCTGAATGCGCGTCAGCTACGTCGGGATGCGTTGGCGCTGTTGATGCACCTGCCAAAAAGCTGTGCGGATACCGATGAAGCGCGGGTCAGTTGGGTGGCGGCGGTCAAAGCCGAGACGGCCAGTCTGCAATTGAGCCTTCCGGCGGGAACGAGCATCGCAAGATTCTTCGGCGGGAAACCGAAATCGAGCTGGACACGTCATCTGACGCTACCTGGAAATACAAGTTTGCTGTGTTCAACAATTCACGAGGCCAAGGGACGAGAGCATGAGGCCGTCTGCGTAGTGCTCCGGCCTGATCGCGCACCGGACTATCGGACGTCGCGATTATTGGATGCATGGGAGCATCGACAGGAATTGGAAGCGAAAAGGGTAATCTATGTGGGTGTGACGCGTGCACGAAGATTTGTTATGCTGGCTCTGCCCACGGCATTTGGAGACCAATGCGTAAGAATTTTGCGGCACAACGGAGTGCCAATTGAGCGAGTAGCAATCGTTCCATGAACCAGTCGGGAAGGCTAACTTTCTTCGCCGGAAATAATTAACTCGTTCTGGCCATCTGACCAGACACCAGATACATTAAAGAAGCCGACCTAGCCTTGTTGGCCGTCCAGTCATTTAGCCGGCTCAAGCAGAACAACTCGACCAACCGACCAGTAAAAAAGGCCACTCAAACGAGTGGCCTTCGCGATTGGGTTTAAGAAATTACTTCTTCGCCTGACCAGCCTTCTTCGCCGCCCAACGGGCTTTCGCCGCCGCACTGATCTTGGCTTTGGCGGCGGCACTCATCGTAAACTTTTTCTTGGCGGGTTTCGCTACAACCACCGCTTTGACCACAGCCTTAACAGCCGCCGGTTTGATCTTCGCTGCTTTGATTTTTGCCCACCTGGCTTTTTGAGCCGCGGCTACTTTAGCGCGGCCAGCCGCACTCATGCCGCCCTTTTTCTTCGCCGGCTTAGCGGCTTGGGGAGCGGCTTTGGATTCACTGCCAAAAATGGCAGTGAGTTCAGATTGAAGCTGGGCGATCTTATCCTGAAGATCGGCGGCTTTACGGAGTTGAGCGGGTGTTAGATTGATAATACTCATGTGACTATTAAAGCAGTAAAGGCAGACGTGGTAAATAGGTAAATGTAAGTCGAAGTGACACGGCTTAATCCCATATTTCCCAAATAAGCTTCACAAGCTGATGTTATTGACTTACACTGAAGCC
>CAISYZ010000233.1 GCA_903889895.1 uncultured Verrucomicrobia subdivision 3 bacterium
CATCCACCAACACTCTTCTGCGAATCTCGGCCCAGTCATTCATATTGCGATACATGCTTCATTGTTAATGAAGATGCCGCACTTTTGAACCGCCGCGTCACACACATGACCCCGCCGCACTTTTCAGCCGCCGTTTACAAACGGTATCTTTGGCGGCTTTCTGGAATTGGAAAGCCGGTCATTTTGGTTAGACACCATCCCCTTATTAAAAAATAAAGCCGCAAGCCGAGCAACGACCGCGCAGTGTCCGCCGTGGTGTCCGCCGTGGTGTCCGCGCAACATCCGGTGAATCATCCGGGCAACAGTCGAGACATGTCCCGGCAGTTGGCGGGAAACATTTCACCAAGCGCCGGTGAATGTCCGCGCCAAAGTTGGCACGATGGTTGGCACGATGGTTGGCACGATGGTTGGCAAATGACTTCGCAATTGCCGCCGCAGTCCGCGCAGCATCCGGCGTGGCGTCCGGCGCAATGTCCGCCGAATCAGCCGCGCAGCATCCGGCTAGCGTCCGGGCAATGGACGGGCAGCGTCCGAGCCGATGCCGGCGAATGTCCGGCACAATGTCCGCAGCCGCGTCCAGTCCATGACCAGTCCGCAGTCAGTCCGTGGCCGCGCAATTTCCGCGTAGCATCCGGCGTGGCGTCCGACGCAGCATCCGCGCAACTTCCGGGCAACGTCCGAGACGTGTCCGGGCAGTTGGCGGGAACCGTCCCACAAGACGCCGATGAAAGTGCGCGCCAAAGTTTGCACCATAGTTGGCACGATGGTTCGCAAATGACTTGGCAATTCCCGCCGCAGTCCACGCCGCAGATCACGAAGCAGACAGGTTGGCGTCCCCGAAGCAGTCCGCGTGGCGTCCGGCAATATCCGATAAATCATCCAGAGATATTCCACGTTCTATTCACGACCACGATTTAGCCACGGCTTTTCCGTGACCAAGCACATTCCACATTCAATAGCTGTCCGCAAACATGTCTGCGCAACTCTTTGCACTGACCGCAATCGAATCTATAAACACGTCCCAGATTCCGGCTTGCGTCTGTTCGCAGTTCTCGTGAAACTTGACCGGGATATGCTCCTGATTATTGCCAATATCGGACAGTGCTTGCTGCAATGCCGCATCAACCACGTTTCCCGGAAACTGGTCTGATGTAAATATCATGAGCATCAAGTTGCCAGGAACCGGAACCGCACGCCCAAACCCACCGGGCGGGGACGTTGCGGAAAAACTCCGTCGTTCTCGGCAGCGTTTACTCGACCTGACACTTCGCAACCGGCTACTCAATTTTCGCCCAGGCAACCCGGACTACCGCGACGACCTAAAGGGACACAAACACGTTGGGCTGAAGGGGCACATTGAGTCGCTATGGCAGACGTTGGTTGACGATGAAAAACAGGTTGAAATCGCCCACCTGACCCGCGATCAACAATCGCAACTCGCACAGGAATTGCGTCAGTCGGAAAATCAAACAACCGCCGGAACTGGGGCGAATCTTTCACTGGCAAGCTTGGGACATGAAGAATGGACCGATGTTTTTGACTCAATTCGAGGGGTCTCTCAATTTCTCCAGCGCGGCAACCTGATTTCCTTGCTCCCGGATGAAAATTTTCGCAAGCGCCTGACCAAAATCAGGAACGAGCAAAACACCTTGGCCAACTCAACTGGCGACAGCGCGCTGTTTCTGGCGATTGGTTTTCTGGAATGGTGTGAAGCCCCGCCACACCCGCGCGCTAACGAGCCGCTTTTTGCTCCCTTGATTCTGGTTCATGTCAATCTCGACCAGAAGCGGACGGAGGAAGGTGGCGAGCGTGAATTCGTAATTCACATGGATGCCGACCAACCACAAGGCAATCCATGTCTCGCTGAAAAACTTCGCCAGGATTTTGCCATCGACTTGCCCGATCTGGACGAAGATGAAACCGCGACAGAATATTTTTCGCGGGTGAGTCGGCTCTTGCGCGCCAAAAAGAGTTGGAAGGTGAACCCAACTATTGCCCTCGGTTTCTTTAACTTCGCACGCTATCGCCTGTGGCTTGATTTAGATCCCGCCCAGTGGCCGGATGGTAAATCACCCAACAACCACCCCATCGTCACCGCAGTTCTAAACGGCGATCCTTTGCCTCAAAGCGATGGCATTCCATCTGATGACGATGTCGCTAACCATCAGGCCACCGAAGACCTACCGGTGGTGATGGATTCAGATAGCACACAATATGCAACTTTGTTGGCGGGCCAAAAAGGTGTTTCGCTGGTGGTTCAGGGGCCGCCCGGTTCGGGCAAATCGCAAACGATTACCAATTTGATAGCGGTGTCCATTGCCCAAGGTAAACGGGTGCTTTTTGTCGCCCAGAAACTTCCGGCACTGCAAGTCGTCCGGCGGCGTTTGGAATCCGTGGAACTTGCTCCATTCTGTTTGCCGTTGTTTAGCGATAAGGCGCGCGTGACTGAAGTGCATAAGCATCTTGGCACATGTGCGCGATTACGGGAAAACTTGGACTGGCAGCGCCCACTCAATAATCAGGTTGTGGCTCTTGCCCAAAAACTGAACGGGCACGCCGCCCGACTGCGCGAGAAGCCGGCTGGATTTAACCAAAGCGCCTGTGCCTTGATCCAAAAAGCTACTGCCCTGCATTTAATGCTCCAAGAGGCATGGGGTGTAGATTGGAACGAAGAACTGCTAAATGTCGCTGTTCTGGACATTGAAGCCCCGCCCGACTGGCTGGAAAAACGTGAGCAAACCATTCACCAATGGCATCGACTCAAAACCGAGGTCGGCGATAGCTGGTCCCATTGGGCACCGCTCAATCTCGGCTCGATGGACACCCAGTCAATCGAATCCGTAGTCCGGCAGCTAAAACAATCCGCCGTGGATTTGTCCGATAGCCTTGCCATGTTGCCGGATGAATTCCATGAACTGCCAATAGCCAAGGTCGAACAGCTCGTTGTTGAAATCAGCAAAAGCCGCTTCACGGTGTTAAAAGACGTTATGCCTGGCTTGCTGGCTTTCCTATGGGAGGCCCCGGAAAATGCAACCGTCGTGGCGCGTTTGGAGCGCGATCTGGAAGAATTTTACCGCCAGTTAAACAAGGCGCAGAGGCATCTACGCCTCACGGAAGATAATCGACGGTATGTCGCTTCGCGCGCCACCGAGGCACTGAATGCCGTCGTTTCAGTAGTCAGCCCCCGTTGTTCGGTGGCTTCGGCCAAGTCATCACTGGATGAATTGAATAATTTGCTCCGGTCTGCCGAGGATTTGTCGGCGTATGCCAATCTTAATCCCGCCGGCATCTCGGCAATTTGGCAGCCTAATTCATCATCGCCTGATGCCGCCGCGATGACGTGGAAACATGTTGAGTTGCTCGCAAACCAAAACGCCAATCGCGAGTTGCAGGTTCCGGTGGGTGCCAAACTCGTGCTCGCCTTGTATGTGCTGGAAGATGCCGCTCGGAAAAACGAAGCGCGTGCCCTAGCCCAAAGGCTCGCACGGTATCAAGCCAGCTTGGTGCGTTTGAATTCTCGCGTGGCTGACCCGGCACCGCTGCGGTCAGGTATCGCCGCTGGTGAATTTGAACCGGCTGTCCGCACTTTATGCCAGCATTCGCTGGGCATGGTTAAACTTTCAGGACTAGCCGCGTTCGAACAAAATCTTTTGGCGCTCGCGGATTTGGATAGCAGAACTGGCAGCCTAATCACAGCGGGTTTTTGCGCTGATGTATTGGCTAGTGATACCTTGAAGATTGGGGATATTCCAGCATTGGCGACACTGGCGAATGTTCCGGTAGAACTTCTTCAATTTCCGTCTCATGGGACAGAGGAAGTGCTTCCTAAACTTGTTGGGAAACCCAGCCCAGTGACTTTATTGCAAGCCTTCGGCAACGCCGTGGAAAGTTACCAGAAGCGTTATCAATCCGTATCTGACTGGTTTCCAGAAATTCAATTGGGCCAACTGGTCGAATCCGGCGTTCTAGCCACATACCACGAGGCCGCCAGGATAATTGGTGAACTTGGCCTTGCAGACCAGAATCTGGAATCCGTCGCGCAGTTGCTCGAAAAAGTTGAAAAACTCCGGAAAGCGACCCAAACACTCATCGCCGATTTCAAAGCTCATTTCGAGACTTGGCCACTACTTCAGCCCGAAACTGTTGACCAAATTACTCAGGCCAAAAAATTATTTTTGATTTTGGTCAGCCGTCCGCAAGCGCCCGCCGAAGTTCCCGTGGCTGCTCTCTGTGTCCAATCGAATGCCGACATTGTTTCAGAGGCGATGGCTGAAAGTCGTGACATCCAATTTTTCCGCGAAAAGAATGCAGATCGGGTTGCCTTCCGTGATTTGCCGGATGTGGATTCCATCCCGGTTTTGCGCCGTGAATTACGCTCATTCACGGATTGCTGGTGGCGCTGGTTTTCCGGACGCTACCATGGCGTTCGTAAAAAAATCCGGGCATTTCTCAATTCTCCATTTCCTACGGATTCCGCTGCTTTGACTTTATTGGATGAATTGGAAGCCCATGAGAGGCGGCGACTGGCCTTTATGGCCGCGCCCGTCGGAAATGTGCTGGGAGGATTGTTTCGCGGCATCAACACAAATTGGACTGCCATTGAGCCAACACTGGCATGGATTCAACTTCTGAAGGTGTCCACTCAGTCGAGCGACGTTACGTCGTTTGTAGATTCCGCAACCCATAACGCGGAGGGATTGCGTGACAGTATTAAATCCACCGAGATTCTGACTCAAATACTTGACCAGCATCGTCGGGAGTTGATGGTCATTTCCCCGCTGGCATTGTTGACCGCTGATTTGCCGGCCATAAAAATTCAAGACCTTTGCACGGCGTTAATCCGGACAGAGAAATTATTAAATGACCTCGCCGTGCGCATTTCGGCACCGGTGAAACTGAAACCCAACGCCACTTTCAAAGAACTTTCCAGTCGCATCAACGAGCTTGAGCAGTTGCAAAAGTCGGCGGTGGGGTTGCGCCAACATTCCGCGCTGGCTGATCCAGTGGTGGCTGCCGGTCTCAGCCCGGAAGCTTTGGCCGAAGATGCGAAGTGGCTGTCGGAATTGCACAGATTAAAAGTATCACCCAATCTGGTCGCCGCGATTCTAGGGAAAAAATGGCAGCCAGCCGCACATTTCCCATTATTTCAGGCTGCATTGGAATTCAGCCAGCAACTCAGCCAACTACGCGAGTTGACCGCCAGCCAGCCATCACCCACATGGCTTGCGCCGGAAATATCTGTTTCTGAATTGGCCGGCAAACTATCGCAGTTGATACAGGCCAGCAGCGTTGTTCGCATTCAGGCATTGGAATGCACCTTCGACCAACATTTATCCTTGGTCGAAATTCAGGAATCCTTGGATGATGTCCATGAAATTGAGGCTGCGACCAAAGCCTTTGTTCCGTGGAAGGAAATCCTTCACGAAGAACCCTCGCTACTGTCCGATGCACAGATCACCGCCACGCTGGATTGGTTGGGGTCGCTGCGTCTCCACGGTGCTTCAGGCACACTGCTACAATGGATTCTGACCGAGGAAACCGATAGCCGTCTGCATTGGTGGCAGGATGTTTTATCCCGCGCCAAGGAACTTCGTGGCCGGATTCGCAAACTTCAGGACAATTTTATCCTGCCTTTGCACGAATCCCAATCTGCCATGACATTGGCCGCTTGGTCGTCCCAAACGGCGGATCGTAATGCCCGAACCACAAGCGCTCTGGAAATTGTCGAAACGCACAGCCAGTCCAACGATTATACGGTTCATGACCTTGCGGAAGCTACGGCGGGTTTGCGCCGCGCCCTTGAGTTGGAATCAGCGTTGCAAAACTGGCATGACCGGCTTGGCGGGGATGCCACCCGGCTCGAAGCGGCCCGAATCCAAAATCATCGCCAGTGGACTGCGGCCGCGCGCGGATTTGCTCCCGCCTTGGCCAACTGGCTCGCGGCCACGGACACAACGTCGCGCTGCGTGACCTTGCTGGCGATTGAGCCGAAGTTGACCGACTTAAAAGCGGCTACAAAACTAACGAAAGAATCTTTGGAAAATTTCGGACGGGTGTTGGACGAGGGGCCGTTTAAGATTCTTTCCCTCAAAGGAACTTGGCGCGATGTTGAATCGCATTGCGAAATATTCATCACCAAAATTCCGTTGTTGCCCAGTTTTGCTGCCTTGCTCCGGGAACGGGGAACTGCGCGGCAACTTGGTTTGGCCAACCTCCTCACACATGCGGAAAAATGTCCGGTTTCAGCCGATGTAGTGATTCATACATTTCGCGGTGCCGTGGCCTTTCAACAGGCCAAGTCGGTTTGGGAGGCGGACGATGAACTGCGCTATTTTCAATCCAGCGAACATGAACGGCTCCGCCGTAAATTCCAAGACGATGATGATAAGCAGCAGAAAACGAATCGTCGCTTCATCATGCGGCGCTTGTGCAATAGTGACGTGACCGAGGGCTGGAAAGGTCGGACGGCTGGCGAGCATACTGAATATGCGCTCTTACAGCATGAGATGGGCAAGCAACGCCGCCATCTGCCGATTCGCAAGCTGGTCAATCGCGCCGGTCGGGCGATGCAGGATTTGTGTCCTTGCTGGATGATGACCCCGTTGGCGGTCGCCCAGTTCCTCGCCCCAGGGGCGATCAATTTCGATATGGTCATCATGGACGAAGCATCGCAGATCAACCCGGAGGATGCTTGGGGTGCCATCACTCGCGGTCAGCAGTTGGTGGTTGTTGGCGACCAAAAGCAAATGCCTCCCAGTGATTTCTTCATGTCCGCGTTGGAAGAAGATGAGTCACCCGAAGAAGAGGAGGAAATTGACGGCGGAAAATCTGAAAGCATTTTGGATGCGTCAGTGGCTTCGCTCCAGTCCTCGCCGCTCTTGTGGCATTATCGCAGTCGGCATGAAACATTGATCGCGCCAGCTAACAGTTTTTCCTACGACAATCGATTGATTCTGTTTCCTCATCCGCATCGCAGCCATCCAGAATTGGGAATTCGTTACACCCCCATTCCCGACGCCACGACCACCACCGGCAAGGTAGTCAATGCTCTGGAGGCGGAAGCGGTCGCCGCGCGGGTTCGAGAATTGGTTCTGCGCGAGTATGCCAAGGCTGCCAAAGACCGGCTGACCATCGGTGTCGTGACCATGAATCTTTATCAGCAAGATGCGATCATGGATTTGCTTGATAAGCTGCGGCAGGAGGACCGCCGCTTTGATCTGGCGATGACATCGCTCGCCTCGGAGTTGAACGAGGAACCGCTATTCGTGCGCAACCTTGAAAACATTCAAGGTGACGAGCGGGACATCATGATTTTGTCCTGCACTTACGGCCCGCACACGCCCGGCGGCACACCCACCCAGCGATTTGGCCCGTTGAATCGTCAGGGCGGTGAACGCCGTTTCAACGTTCTCATCACGCGTGCCAAATGGCGGATGGAAATATTTTCATCCATCCGCAGTGAACAAATTTTGGTGGATGGCAAGCAGCAGGGCGTTCGCGATTTTCATCTGTTTTTGAAATATGCCGAATCCGGCGTCTTGGCCGACCCCGGCATCGCTGCCGGCCGGCCCGCCGATTCGCCGTTTGAAACTCAGGTGGAAGCCGTCCTGCAACGCGCCGGATTTCAGACCGAACGACAGGTTGGCGTGGCGGGATATTATATTGATCTGGCCGTCAAACATCCGACCCACGGCGGCCTTTTCGCGCTGGGCATTGAATGTGATGGAAATACATATCATTCCAGCCGGGCGGCGCGCGACCGGGATAGGCTGCGCGAGAAAGTCCTCATGGAACGCGGCTGGAAATTGCACCGGATTTGGTCAACCGACTGGTTTGTGAACCCCATTCAAGCCAAGAAAAAACTGCTCGACGCCGTAAACGTTGCGTGCCGGTGAAGCCGTGGTTCGCGCGCATCATTGGTGAGTGAGGGCGAATTTCCTGTGTTCGTTTTTTCTGTGAAATCGCGTCCCGTTAGATTAAATATCTGATGTAAAATGCGCGCCGCCAAACCTGTAACCATTGCCGTTGTGGCTGGAGATGTTTCAGTCGCAGATGGCAAAGTCGGCGAAAGCCTCACACTTGGCCAACTGGAATCGCATTTGTGGGAATCAGCAAATATCCTACGCGGGCCGGTGGATGCCGCTGATTTTAAGACCTACGTTTTCCCGCTGCTGTTTTTCAAACGCATCTCTGACGTTCACGATGAGGAATATCAAGCCGCGTTGGCCGAGGCCGCTGGCGACGAGGAATACGCAAAATTTTCGCAGAATTATCGGTTTCAAGTCCCTGACGATTGTCATTGGGACGATGTGCGCAAAGTGGCCACCAACGTCGGCCAGGCATTGCAAAAGGCCATGCGTGGTATTGAAAAGGCCAACCCGGAAACCCTCTATGGTATTTTCGGCGACGCGCAGTGGACCAACAAGGACCGGCTGCCTGATTCGTTGCTTCGCGACCTCATTGAGCATTTTTCTGCCATCAATCTTGGCAATCAGGCGGCAGCGGGGGATGTTCTCGGCCAGTCCTACGAATACCTCATCAAAAAATTCGCCGACGCCACGAACAAAAAGGCGGGTGAATTTTACACTCCGCGCCCGGTGGTGCGGTTGATGGTCAATATCCTCGACCCCAAAGAAGGCGAATCCATTTATGACCCGGCGTGTGGCACCGGCGGCATGTTGCTCGAAGCCACCCATCATGTTAAAGCCAACCACGGTGACGACCGCACGCTCTGGGGCAAGCTGTTCGGCCAGGAAAAAAATCTGACCACGTCGGCCATCGCCCGGATGAATTTGTTCCTTCACGGGGCGTCCGATTTCCAGATTGTGCGCGGCGATACGCTCCGCAATCCGGCCTTTTTCCTCGGCGACA
>CAISYZ010000234.1 GCA_903889895.1 uncultured Verrucomicrobia subdivision 3 bacterium
GCAAATGCCCGCTCGTCTTGTACATCTTCTCCCGCGCCAGATGCGGCGTGCGGACGCGGACATAGCCCGCGGCGAATTCGGTTTCCTTGGCCAGCTTCTCCAGTTCCTCGACGAGCACCGTGCCCTTGGGCAGCCACAGCGGCATGCCCGGCCCGACAAATTCTGTGTCAATCGCGAACAGCCCCATCTCCGCGCCGATTTTGCGATGGTCGCGGCGCTTGGCCTCCTCGAGCATCTTGAAATACTCGTCCATCGCGGTCTTGTTCTTGAACGCCGTGCCGTAGATGCGCTGGAGCTGCGGACCTTTTTCGTCGCCCTTGTAATACGCGGCGGCCACGCTGGTGAGCTTGAACGCGCCAATGTTGCCCGTGCGCATCACGTGCGGCCCGGCACAGAGGTCAATGAAATCGCCGTTCTTGAAATAGGAAATCGCTTCGCCTTCGGGAATCTGCTTGAGCAAATCCAGCTTGAACTTGGATTCATTCCCCGGCCTCTCGCCTAAACCCCCAAGCCTTCCCGCCTTCGCGTCAGCGACCGCCTGTTCGCGCGTGACGGTGAGTTTCTCGAAAGGATTGTTCGCCTTGATTTCCTTCTTCATCTCCGCCTCGATTTTTTCAAAATCTTCCGGCGCGATGCGATGGCTCAATTCGAGGTCGTAATAAAATCCGTTTTCAACCGGCGGGCCGTAGGCAAACTGGGCATCCGGCCACAACCGCAGGATGGCGGTGGCCATGACGTGGGCGCAGGAGTGCCGGATGCGCTCCAACTCGGTCATCTTGGCGCGGTCGTCGAGGGTCTTGCGTTCCGGATTGGGCGATGCAGCCGGTTGTTGATTTTCTTGTTCAGCAGACATGGGGTGAAGCTTAACAACGAAGGCCCAAGGGCGCGAAGAAGAAATTTGGCCGCCCGGGCCGGTTTCGGGGGCGGCCAGCAGAGGCCCGCTCCTCCCAACTGTCGTTTTTTGACCACTTGCCGGCAGGGGGGAGGCGCTTCCCGCCAAAAACCGGTGGTTTTGGCCATTTTTCAGAGTTTCTGAGGGTTGCCCGGCTTGGCGGAATCATTCCGCCAAGCCGCCGAGTCGCTCCGCCAATTGGCGGAATTGCCCCGCCAAGCCGCCGAGCGTCTCCGCCAGACCGCCGAGACGCTCCGCCATCTGGCGGAATCATTCCGCCAGACCGCCGGGCTCCTCCGCCAGTTGGCGGAGGAGCCCAGCCAAGCGGCCGAGCACCTCCGCTAGACCGCCAAGAGGCTCCGCCGACGGGCGGAATCGTTTGGCCAAGCCGCCGAACCAGCCAGCCAGCTGGCCGGCTAAACTGGTCGGCCCGAGCGGAACGGCGTTTGTCTCGAACGGAAGAATAGGTCTAAAACGAAGCCGTCAAGCTGCGGCTCAACCCGGTTTAATGGTGACTGCCCTCGGCGGGCGGTTCGTCGCGCAGATTGCGCACGAGAAATTCCGCGCGCCGGCGGCTGCCGTAAGGCGTTTCCGCCGAACCGTGGTCCGAACCGGTGATGACGAGCATCTCGAAATCCTTGTTCGCCTTTTCCAGCGCGTTGACCACCTGCATCGTCGAGGCCGGATCCACGTTGTGGTCGAGTTCGCCGACCATGAGCAGCAATTTGCCGCGCAGCTTGGGCGCGTCCGCGACGTTGGAGGCGCGGACGTAAGCATCATCCACCGGCCAGCCGAGCCATTGCTCGTTCCACCAAAGTTTGTCCATGCGGTTGTCGTGGCAGCCGCAATCGGCGACGGCGACCTTGTAAAAATCATTATAATCAAGCAGCGCGCGCATCGCGTCCTGGCCGCCGGCGGAACCGCCGTAAATCCCGACGCGCGCCAAATCCATCCACGGCCGCGTCCTGGCGGCGGCCTTGATCCACGCGATGCGATCCGGAAAACCGGCGTCCTGCAAATCTTTCCAGCAGACTGCGTGGAATTTTTTACCGCGATTGTCCGTGCCCATGCCGTCGGCCTGCACGACGATGAAACCGAGATCGGCCATTTCGTGCTGGCGCAAATAGCGACCGAACTTCAACGGCGCGAACGAATCCTGCGGCCCCGCGTAAACTTCCTCGACCACCGGATATTTTTTCTTCGGATCAAAATTTGAGGGCTTGATGATGACGCCATAAATATCCGTCTGGCCGTCGCGGCCTTTTGCCGTGAACCGTTCCGGCAGGCTCCAGCCGGATTTCAGGAGCCGCGAAGCGTCAGCGCGCTCCAGTTCGCAAATCAATTTGCCGTCGTCACTGCGGCGCAATTCCGTGACCGGCGGCAGATCCACGCGCGAATATTTCGCGATGAAATAATTTCCGTCCGGCGAAAATTCCACCGAGTGGTCACCGTCGCCTTGCGTCAGTTGAACCAAACCGCTGCCGTCAAAATTCACGCGGCAAAGCTGGTGATGATATGGATCTTCACCCGCTCGCACGCCGCTGGCGAGAAACCACACCTGCCGTTTCGCCGCGTCCACCTTGAGCACTTCGCGCACGACCCCGTCGCCGGGCGTCACGAGATTTTTCACCGCGCCGCTGGCGACATCGTAAAGCCACAGGTGCGCCCAGCCGTCGCGCTCGCTCATCCAGAGCAGTTCGCCGGAATCGTCCAGCCACGCGCGCCACGTCTTCGTTTCATAATCGACAAAAGTTTTGCTGCGTTCCTCAACGACCGTGCGGACGGCACCGTTCGTCGCGTTGACGGCGAGAATACGGTAAAGCTGGTGGCCGCGCTGGTTGTAGTCGAAATAAAATTCATCGCCCCGCGGCGACCAGCGCACGTTGCTTAACTCGCCGTCCGGCGTGAAATTGTTCGGAAACAAATCATCCGCCACCGGCAAAACTGTTTTGTCCGCAACCCGAATGAGAAACGGCTGCACGCGTGGCAGTTCGTCGCCGGGCTTGAAATAATCATACGTCTGCAACTTCGGCTGGGGTTGGTCGTGCGGCGAAGACTCCACAACCGTCACGATGTGGCGCGGCACTTCCTGCACCGCAAGAATGACGCAGCTCTGCGAATCCGGCGACCAAATCACCGGCCCGCAATACGGATGGTCCGCCGTGCCGTTGGTTGTGAGAATGGTTTTCTCCGCTTCCGCGCCGACCAGCACGGCATTTTGATTTTCAAACTGGATGGAATATTTTCCATCCAGCGACTGGCTGGGATGATGCCGGCCGGATTTCAGGTGCGGCGATTCGGTTTTGGCGGGTTTGCCGTCCACCGCCACCTCCAGCACGTCCGGCGCGGCTTCAAAAAAACCGAGCGGGCTGCCAAGTGAATCGGTCAGCAGCCAGACATGGCCGGCGTAAGTGTGAAACTCCTTCGTCTCGCCCGGACGCAGCCGGCCGTAAGGTTTCCGCTCGCCACCTTCGTCCACCCAGAAAACTTCCACCGAACCGGCGGTGGTGTTGCTGAAACGAATTGCGGTCTCGTCGCCGGTGTGCGTGGTGCGTTTGGGCGTGAGCGATTTTTGCGTGGAAGTGGACAGCTGGCCGCTTTGCGGCAAACCAAGCGCATCGGCGCTGGCGGCGCGTTTGATTTCTCCTGTGCCGGCGTCCACCAAAACAAATTCGTGCGCGTCCGGCCCGGTGGTAACGCGATACCAGAAATGCCGGTTGTCCGGCAGCCACTGCGGGGCGACAGCGTCACGAAAAACTTTTCCTTCTGTGCGGCGCGCCAGCGTTTGGGCGTAGGCGAAATCCGCCGCGAAATCGCCGCCGAAGGAATTCAGCGCGCCGGTCAACGCCAGCAGCAGGCAGAGTTGGCGGAATTTCATCGCGGTTTAACGCCGGTTCATCAGGGCTTCGATTTCGTCGGCTTCGATGGGAATGCCCGCCATCAAATCGAGCGGTCCGTCAGTCGTGACCGCCACAGTGTTTTCAATGCGCACACCGAAGCCTTCCGCCTGAATGTAAATTGCCGGCTCGACGGTTAGCACCCAGCCGGGCTGGATTTGGAAATGATTGTAAGTCACGTCGTGCACGTCGAGGCCGATGGGATGCGAGACGCCGTGCATAAAAAATTTCCTCACGGCGGGCGCGTCGAGCTTCTGCTTTTTGAGGTCGGACATTTTCAGCAGGCCGAGGTCGACGCATTCTTTTGCAGTGATCTCCTCGCACTCGGCGCGTAAATCTTTTGTGGTTTTACCCGGCACCAGCGCGCCGACTTGCGTGCGAAAAATGCGCAGCACGGCATTGTAAACCTGTTTCTGCCGGCGCGAGAATTTGCCGCTGACGGGAATCGTGCGCGTCAAATCGCTCATGTAATTTCCCAAACCGGCGGCGACATCGAGCAGCAATAAATCGCCCTTTTTGCAAATCTGGTCATTTTGCGTGTAGTGCAGAATGTTGTTGTTGGCGCCGCTGGCGACAATGGGCGGATACGCAAACGCGCCTTTATGCCGGATGAATTCGTGCGCGAACTCCGCTTCGACTTCTGTTTCGTTCACGCCGGGTTTGACAAATTTCAACGCGCGCCGGAAACCGCATCCGGTCAAATCACAGGCAGCGCTGATGGCGTCAATTTCGAATTGTGATTTCACGGCGCGCAGTTCGTGTAACCGCGGCGCGAGCCGGTGATATGTGTGCAGTGGAAATTTGTCCCGGCACTCGCGAATGAAACGCACGTCACGGGTTTCCACCGTCACGTCGGCGCGCTGATGCTCGTTGGTGTTGAGATAAATATTTGCCAGCTCGCAAGCCAGCGAGCGGAACACGGTCGGAAATTCCGCGAGCCACTTCACATTCTTGATGCCGGAGATCGCCGCGGCTTGTTCCTTCGTGAGCTTGTGGCCCTCCCAAATGGCGAGGTGCTCGTTCGGCTGGCGGACAAATAGAATTTCGCGCTGACTCGGATCAAACGCGTCTGGCGCGAGCAGCAAAATCGTCTCCTCCTGGTGCACGCCGGTAAGGTAAAACAGATCGGCGTTTTGTAGATGGCCCATCGCGCCGTCGGCGTTGGTGGGCATGATGTCGTTGGCGTTCAGCACCGCCAGCGAGCGCGGCAGTAGTTTTTGAACCAGACGAGCACGGTTTAAAGTGAACAGCGCGGCGGGCAAAGGCACAGCTTTCATGGGCCGCAGTTTAAGCCGATGGCGGGGAAAAATTAAGCCAATTCAGCTTAGCGCGATTTCCGCAACCACAGCAACCCGCCGAAACCCAGCGTCAGCAGGCCGGTGACGGCCCACGCACCGGTGCTGGCGTTTTGCGGGGCGAGCCAGAGCGCGGTCGCGCCCGCTGCCGGGCCGAGGCAGTTGCCGACACCGATGGCTGCCTCATGGATGCCGCCGTGCTCACTTTTGGTGTCGCTCGCGTCCATTGAGTAGAACAGCGATGAATAATAGATCAGCCCGATGGCCGCGCCGAAAAAAATTTGCGCCGCCAGCACCGCCGGCAAATTCGGCACGACAAGAATTAGCGTGAAAGAAATGACGAGCAACGCAAAAGCCGCCGCCAGCCAGCGGAATCGGTAATGCCAGCCGTCCCAGCGCCACAGCACGACAAATGTCGCTAGCCGCGCAAAGCCCCAGAGCGAGCACGCGAAGCCGGCGAACATTGGCGTGAGTTGGAATTTTGCCGCCACGCCCGGCAGCACGGCGATGAGCGTATTGATGGCGATGTAGGCGAACGGATTCGCCAGCCACGCGAGCTGCTGGAAATTTTTTGCGCGCGCCGGTGACAGGCGATTGCTATCCGGCACTGGTGCCGAATTTTGTTCGAGCGCCGGCAGCTTGATGCTTTCCAGCCAGAAAGTCAGCGCGAGTTGCACCAGCACGATGCCAAGCGGCAGCCAGTAGATGCTCGCGTAGCCGAATTTTTCGACGATGGTGCCACCGATAAAAAGCGCGCCGGCATTGGTCCACGCCCAAGTGATGTTGTAGATGCCGACGGCGTGCGGAATGTGTTCGGGCGTCTCACCTTCGCTGATGAGCGCTTCCAGCACCGGCCAGGTGAAGCACATGCCGAGCGACACCGCTGCCGCACCGAGGATTTGTCCCGCCGCGAAATGCAGTTGCGACGCGACGACATAACTGACCGCCATCAGAGCGAAGCCAAGTTTCAGCGCAGCAAAGTTGCCATGGTGCTGGCCAAATTTGCCGCCCTGCCACGCGGCGACGGCATAGACGAGGCCAAGCAGCGCGGCGACAGCCAGATTTTGCGCGTCGCGAAAGCCAAATTGCGCGTGCAGCAAAAAATAAAGATACGTGAAATACAGCACCGTGCCGAAGGAGTTGAGGCCTTCAATCGTGTAGCAGAGAAATTGGTGTTGGCGGCGGGTGTTCACGGTTGGCGGGAAATTTCCTCGATGGCCTGGCGGCAATACCATTTGACTGCGTCAGTCATCGGCGGCGAAAGTCTTTCTAAATCCTCCACGCTACACCAGCGGATGTCGTGATGTTCAGCCATGGCGAGTTTTACGGCGGCAGAATTGGTTGGCCGCGCCCAATAGATCATGCCGATATGCTCGTGTGTGTCGCTGATGCGATGGATGTCAAGAAAGCGTGGCGCGATAAGCGCGCGGGTGCCGGGCGAAGTCGTGGGCGGACGCTCACCGAGCAGTTCCACGTCGAGTCCGCTTTCTTCCTTCGCCTCGCGCAACGCGGCCTGCTCCGGGTCCTCGTCCAGTTCGATGTGGCCGCCGAGCGGCAGCCATTTGTCGAGCTTGCGATGGTGGATGAGCAAAATCTTGCCGGCGTGAACGATGAAAATCGCGACGGTGAAATCAATTTTTTCGTGGATATGGGCCATGCCGTTGAACGGAGAATTTAACAACAAAGACGCAAAGGCGCGAAGGAAGAATTTTCATCTTTGCGTCTTTGTGTCCGCGTTGTTGAAATAAAAAAGCCCCGACTGGTGTCGAGGCTTTTGAAATTCACTCGGTGGCCGTCCGCAAGGACTTATTTCATCCGGTCAAACGTCTTTTGCAAAATCTGCCAGTCTTTCTGGCCGGCGAATTTGCTCTGGAAACTTGCGTTGATTTCGGCTTCGCGGGCGTTCTTGGTCGGCTTCTTGACTTGGTAAAGCACGCCGAAGTTGCCGGGGAAATCCGCGCTCGCGAGCTTGTAAGCTGCCATTTCATCAGTCACGTCGTGGTTCTTCGGCACTTCGTTGAATGCGCCGCCCTTGCGCGGATTTGCGGAATCAAACGCGCCTTCGTAAAATTCCACGCATTCGCTCAAGCAGTGAACGAAGCTGAAACCGTCGTGATCCATCGCCGCTTCCATCGTCGCGAGCACGTGGTTCGGATTCGAGGCGGTGGTGCGCGCCACGAACGAGGCGCCGACGGCGATGGCTTGTTTCGCGGGATTGATCGGATACTCCACCGCGCCCCAGATATCGGTCTTGCTCTTGAAGCCGAGTGGCGACGTGGGCGAAGTCTGTTTCTTCGTGAGGCCGTAAACCTGGTTGTCCATGACGACGAGCGTCATCTTGATGTTCTTGCGCGCGGTGTGCGTGAAATGGTTGCCTCCAATGGAAAACGCATCACCGTCGCCGCTGAAGGCGAAGACGTGCAAATCCGGACGAGACAGCGAAACGCCGCTGGCGAACGGCAGCGCGCGACCGTGAATGAAATGCGCGCCGTGCGCCTGCACGAAATACGGAAAGCGGCTGGAGCAGCCGATGCCGGAGATGGTGGTGATTTTCTCATGCCACAGCTTGCGCTTTTCAATCAACTTGAAATACAGCGCGAGCACGGAAAAGTCGCCGCAGCCGGGACACCACGTCGGATGGTCGGCGGCGATTTCTTTTTTGGTGAGGCCCTTGCGTTCGCCGGTGGCGGTTTCGGTCGCGACGGCGGGAACAATCGGTTTTTCGGTCAAAGTCTGGCTCATAAATTTTGGCGGTTGAAATTATTTCTTCGCTTTGGCTTTCACGAGTTCGACGATTTCCTTCACCTTCCAGGTGAGGCCGTCGGTTTTGTTGATGCCCTGGATTTTTGAATCGGCATAGCGGGCGCGCAGGACCGTGCCAAGCTGGCCAATGCCGTAAAGTCCCTCGTCGTTCATTTCCACAACGAAAACGTGGTGGAAGCCCGAGAAAATGTTTTCCAGTCCGTTCGGCAGCGGGTTGACGTGCCGCAAATGAATGGCGGAAACGCTGTCGCCGGCCGCGCGGAAACGATCCACCGCCTCGCGGATTGGACCTTCGGTGGAACCCCAGCCGACGAGCAGAATATTGCCTTCCGGCGGGCCATAAACTTTCGGCAACGGCAGTGTCGCGCCGAGCGCCTGCAATTTTTTCCGGCGCTTGGCGTTCTGCGCCATGTGGACTTTCGGCGAACCACTCGGATGACCGTATTCGTCGTGTTCAAGGCCAGTGGCGATGGGATACTTCCCGTCGAGGATGCGCGTGCCTGGTTTGATGTGCTGAGTGACGCCATCTTTCGCGGCCAAATCGTAAGGCTTGTGCGACGCAACCGGCGTCAGGTCTGGAGAAATGTCCTGACAAATTTTTTCGAGATTCGGCTCGGTGAAAGCCTCGATGCGCGTGGCAATGCCTTGGTCGGTGAGGAAAAACACCGGCGTGCTGTATTTGCGGGCGATGTTCACGGCCTCGATAGCCATGTAAAAACAATCTTCCACGTTTGCCGGCGCGAGCACAACGCGCGGAGCGTCGCCGTGACCGCCGTTGATGGCGATGTTCAAATCGGATTGCTCAATGTTCGTCGGCATGCCGGTCGAAGGACCGCCGCGCTGGACATTGATGACGACCAGCGGCATTTCCGCCATTACGGCCCAGCCGATGGCCTCGGTCTTGAGCGCGATGCCGGGACCACTGGAACCAGTCACCGCCACGCGGCCGGCAAAGCTGGCCCCAAGCGCCATCGAGACGGAGGCGATTTCGTCCTCACATTGGATGAACGAGCCGCCGTATTTTGGCAATTCTCGGCGGAGCAGTTCCATGATGTCCGTCCATGGCGTGATCGGATAGCCCGCGCCGAAGCGCACGCCGGCGGCGATGAGGCCGTAACCAATGGCTTCATTGCCGTTCATCACGACTTGGTGGCCGTCTTTCTTTTGGCTCTCCGTGATTTGGAAAGTTTCCATCACGTTGCTGGGCGAATTCGCGTAGCCCGCGTGAAAGGCCGCCAGCGCGTTGTTCAGAATGCTCGGGTCTTTGCCGGTGAAACGTTCACCCAGAAGTTTTTCCAGCTTCGGCACGTTCAAGTCAAACATCCGCGCAATCAGGCCGAGCGAATAAATGTTTTTACCCTTGTCCTTGGCGGTGCCGCCGATGGCCTCGACGGTGAGCGAAGAAATCGGAATACCGACGTGGTGATAATCCGCCTGCCATTCCTCTTTCGGCACCACATGGTCGCTGTCGTAAAGCACGATGCCCTTTTTCTTGAGGGAATTGATGTGGCCTTCGTAGCTGTGCTGGTAGAAGCAAAGCAACACGTCGGCGTCATCGCCTGAAGTCAGCACCTCGCCGCTGCCAATGCGCACCTGAAAGATGGACGGCCCGCCGGAAATGGTGGACGGAATCGTCATGAACGTCATGACTTCCTGCTCGCTGCGGCCCGCGAGCCGCGCGAGGAAACCGCCGATGGCTTGGATGCCGTCCTGCGAGTTGCCCGCAATGCGGATGACCACTTCGTTGATCCGCGAAATTTTGGGCGCGCCGCCTGACGACACGCCGACTGTTGCATTACTCATAAATAGTAGGAGCCTTGGAAACTAAAAATTACTACGGCAAGGTGATTTGACAAACTGAAGCCGTTTCAGTCCGACACCGTTGCAATAACACGGTAAGCCACTTCAGGGGAATGTGTCAATTTCTAATGCAACTTATATCTTGCTGCAATTCAGCATCTTGTGGTTTAAATTGAAAATAAAACCAAGACATGAGGATTTCTAATTAGAATCATTAATTAACCCTCCAGCCAATATCAGCCGCCAAGCCGGGCAGCCAACTGCTGGCGGAAAAAGGTTGCTGCCAGACGGCCGATGGTTGATAAACAGTCGCACCATGAAATCTGCCTACGAACTCGCGATGGAACGGTTGAACAAAACCGCGCCGACCGCCAAGCTGACCACTGCGCAGAAAAAATCGCTCGCGGAATTAGATTCGGTCTATGCCGCCAAGATTGCCGGCCGCGAAATCGCCTTGAAAGCCGAAATTGCCAGACTGGGCGGCGACTCGGAAAAACAGGACGCCCTACGCGATCAGCTCGTTACCGAGCGCAAGCAGCTTCAAGCTGAACTCGACGCGAAAAAGGAACGCGTCCGGCAAGCATCCGGCGCTTGAGGTTTACCTTTCGTCTGTGCGGCGGTTCTGCCATCCTGTCGCCGTGACGCGCACGGAACAATTGCTCGCCGAACTCATCGCTTTGCCGAGCGTCAACCCTGCCTTTTTGCCGCCGCGTCACCCGCAAGCCGGGGAAAAGGACGCTGCGGAATTTCTGGCCGCCACCGCCGCGCGCGCCGGGCTGGAGGTGGAATTTCAAAAAGTTTTACCCGGTCGCGCCAATCTTCTAGCGCGCCTGCGTCCACGCGGAAGAATCAAACAAACCATTTTGCTCGCGCCGCATCTCGACACCGTCGGCGCGGACGGCACGCAATTTATCCCGCAGCGTCGCCACGGCCGGCTGCACGGACGCGGCGCGTGCGACACGAAAGGTTCCGTCGCCGCCATGCTCGGCGCGTTGTGTGAACTGGCAAAATTAAAAACACGCCCGCTGGAAACGGAAATTATTTTTGCCGGTTTGATTGACGAGGAACACGCGCAAGCCGGTTCCCGCGCGCTGGTCGCCAGTGGTTTCAAGGCAGATTTGGCGATCGTTGGCGAGCCGACAAAATTGCACGTTGTCACCGCGCACAAAGGCTGCCTGTGGCTGCAACTCGAAACGTGCGGCCGCGCGGCGCACGGCGCGACGCCGCAACTCGGGAAAAACGCCGTGCATGAAATGGCGCGTATCGTCTGCGCGCTGGAAACAGATTACGCGGCGCAATTGAAAAAGAAAAAACACCGACTGCTCGGCACCGGCACGGTGAACGTCGGCCAGATTTCGGGCGGCACGCAGCCGAACATCGTGCCGGCCAGTTGTCGCATCGCGATTGACCGCCGCACGCTGCCGGGCGAAACGGAAGCCGGCGTGCGCCGCGAAATCGCCGCGCTGCTGCGGGCCAAAAAATTGTCCGCCCAGATTTCCAGCACCAAGCTCGCGTCCGCATTACCGTTGGAAACCAATTCAAAATTGCCGCTGGTGCAAAATTTTTTACGCGCCGCCGGGCAATCGCGGCCGGTTGGCGTGGACTATTTTTGCGACGCGGCGGTGCTGGCGGCGGGTGGCACACCGAGCGTGGTGTTTGGCCCCGGCGACATCGCGCAGGCGCACACGGCGGACGAATGGATTTCGCTGGCAGAATTGGAGCGCGGGAAAAATTTGCTGCTTAATTTTCTCAAATCGCTTTCCTGAATCCCGCCGATTGCCTATCGTCCCCGCTTCATGGCTGACCCACAGACAGCACCGACAGTGGACCACAAGCCGCACGCAACTTTTTTCCGCCAGAGCGGATGGCTGATGATTGCCAACATCGCCTGCGGCGCGCTGACGTGTGGCGTGCATTTTCTGGCCAAGTGGATTTCCGAAGCGCAATACGCAGCCTTTGGCACGTTGTTGATGGTCGTCGCGTGCCTGCCAGCGCTGCCGTTGCAGATGATTTTTGCGCAGCAGACGGCGCTGGCACTGGCCACTGGTCGGGAACGGCAATTGTCCGGCCTGATTCGCGCGGCGTGGTTATGGCTGACGCTGGCGTGGCTGGCCGGTGCGCTGGCGGTTTTCTTTTTCCAAAATCAAATCGTCGCCGGCTGGCAACTGCCCAACGCGCTCGGCCTGTGGGCAATGGTGGCGGCGGTGCTGGTGTCGCTCTGGCTGCCGCTGTTCACCGGCGTGGTGCAGGGCAGGCAGGATTTTTTCTGGATGGGCTGGGCGTCCATTGTGAATGGCGCGGGCCGCGTGGTCGCGGCGGCGGCGTTGGTGCTGGCGCTGGCGTCCGGTGCGGCGGGCATGATGGCAGGATCGTTTATCGGCATCAGCATAGCCACGGTGATTGTGGTCTGGCGTTCGCGGGATTTGTGGTCGCTGCCGGCGGAAAAATCCGACCTGAAAAATTTGCTGCGACAGGTGCTGCCGCTGCTGCTCGGTTTCGGCGCGTGTCAATTCCTATTCACCGCAGACACGATGTTCACGAAGGCATATTTCACCGGCGAAGAAATGGCGCCGTATGTCGCGGCGGGCACGCTCTCTCGCGCGCTGCTCTGGCTGGTGCTGCCGTTGGCGGCGGTAATGTTTCCGAAAATCGTCCACGCCGCAGCGAAATCCGAGAAAAGTAATCTCTTCAACCTGGTCGTCCTCGGCACGGCCGTGCTGGCGATTTGCGGCGGGCTGGGTTTGTGGCTTGTCGGGCCGGTGGCGGTGAAGATCGTCTTCAAGAGCAGCTACGTTGCGGCCACAACCGCGTTGCTGCCATGGTATGCGGCAGCGATGGTGCCACTGGCGCTGGCGAACGTGATGGTCAACGACCTGCTCGCGCGTAACCGCTTCGGCGTGGTGCCGTTCATGGTGATCCTCGCGGCGTCCTATGGCTTTACGCTGCCGGCGATGCTGCGCCATTTCCCCGGCCGGCTCGAAGTGGCGCTGCAAACACTCGGCGCATTCAACCTCCTGCTCTTCGCCGTCTGCGCGTGGTTCACCTGGGTCATCAAGGCCAAGCCGGCGGCGGACGAAAAATAAATTTTCCGGCGCAGATTTTAATCTTCAGGATTCGTTCGCCGCAGCGGCGCGGGCGCACGCAACTTTTTATACACCCAGCCTTCCAACGGACGCAGCGGCTTGAGCCAGCGATAAAACGGTGAGTAGATCAGCCGCAGCCGCAGCACGGAGAGAAACATTGTCAGTGACGAGCGGAACAGCGACGCCGTCACCTTGGAGCCCGCCACGTCCGTCCACGCGATTGGTTCCTCGCGGACGCGGAAGCCCGCGCGCCGTAGTGCCACCAGCAAGTTCACGTCGAACGCCAGATCCGCGATGCACAATGACGCGTGGATTTTACGCACCGCCGCGCTGCGCAGCAGCTTGCACGGACATTGCGTGTCCTTGATGTGCATCCAGAAAAACAGCTCGATGATGAAATGGAAGCAGCGGCTGACAAACCGCCGGAACCGCGGCTGCGCCTTGAGTAAAATGCTTTCCGGCAGCCAGCGCGAACCGATCACGCAGTCCGCTGTGCCAATGTGGCGGATCATGGCCAAAAATGCCGCCGGGGCCGTCGCACCGTCCGCGTCTACGTAGCCAATCAGGCCGTCGTCCGCCGCAAGTTTGAGGCCCTCGATGAGCGCGCCGCCTTTGCCGATGGGCGCGGGAAAATCCAGCCAGCTCACCACGGGAAATTCCTGCGCGACGCGCTGCACTACGCCAAGCGTGTTGTCGCGGCAGCCGTTCAGAATCACGACCAGTTGAAATTTGCCGGAGTAATTTTCCCCAAAAAATGCCGCGTAGTCGCGCAGCACCGGTTCGATGCGCGCTTCTTCGTTGTAAGCCGGAATGAGGAGCAGCAGGCTTGGTTCGGGCACGCAGTTAGTTTCTGGATTTAAGTCCCAAGTTTCAAGTTTTCACTTCGCCGTAGCGGCGGCCAAATCCTTCAGCTCCGCGAGTGAAGCGGTCTGTTTCGGCCGGAACTCCGGGCCGGCCAGATAATCCAGCAGACTCGTGCGAAACTGCCGGCGCACCGGGTCGTGTTCCAAGTCATGCTCCAAATCCATGCTACATACGAAAATTTTTCCGTTGCCTACCTTTGCCTCAAACGCCAGCGCGAGCTTGTGGTTGGTGGTCCAGTCGTCAATCACCTGCACCTTGGGGCGCAGGTTCGCCGGCAACTCGTCGAGAATCATCGGCTGCGCGCGGTGGATGAGATACCACCATTGCCAATTGCTAAAATTCTCCGTCGGAAATTCCGCGAACAGCGGCGACTGCGCATCGCACAAAATGCCTAGCGTCGTCGGTGCCTGCCGCCGTGTCCAGGCGGTGTTCCAGAAAATACTGCTGAAGCCCAGCTTTACGGGGCGCACGGCATCGTTGCGCACTTTTTCTGGTGGCAACAGCCACAGCACCGTCCCGCCTGAATCCAGCAAGGTTTGCGCAGCGGTATCAAGTTCATGCACGATGACCGCCGATGTCGGCGCGCGCGGTGCGTTCTGCGCGGGATAAACCCACACGTCCCAGTCGTTCTCAATTTTCGTGCCGGCAAAACCCGCGACGAGCTTGCAGTGCGCCGGCGCGGAAATATTTTTCAAATCAAAATTCACCGTGCCGAGCGGGATGCCGTTGTCCACCGGCACGTCACGCGCATCAAAAATTTGCGAGGCCAGCACGCGCCCGTCGTCCGCGACGAGCTTGGCATAAGGGGTCACCGCTGCCAGCGGAGTCGCGCTGAAATTAGCGACTTCCAAATCTGCGGACAGCATTTCATCGGTGGTAAACACGCGCTGCGGCAATCGCGCCAACGGCACCACGGCGTTGCAGAAGCGGCTGAATTCAGCGGCGCTCGCGTAGCCTTTTTCATCCCAGAACGCATCCAGCACGCCGACGAGCGCCGTGCCCTGGCCGGGAAAATCCGTCAGGCCGAGCAATTCAAAGCCGCCCATGCCCGGCGTGCGGAGGGCGGATTCAATTTCCTCCTTGTAGCACAGCGTCTGTAATTTTCCGGATGCAAACAAAAACGCTTCCGCTTCGTCGTCCATTTGGTGCGCCGCCAGCGAGTCGCGGAAAATCTCGAAGTTCCGCGCCTTGAGGTAACCGTCGTATTTTTTGATTTCCGCAAAATTCGGATATGCGCACCACTGGCCGATTTCGTGGCTGATGACCGGCACGCTGCGCCTGGAAATGTAATCGCGATAATCCGTCGTCGTCTCCGGCGGGCGGGCATTGATGCGTGATTTCAAGCCCGCTCCCCAATGTTGGATGCGCGGATCCGATGCGACGTGAAATTGATTCTCCGGCAACTGCGAGTAGCTGCTGCTGCTGGTCCACAGTCGGCGCGGATCCAGCGGTTTGAAATGGCTGACGTAGCCGGTGAGAAAAGTGTTAAATTTTTTGCCGCCCGGCTCATTGCCATAAGTCATCAAGGCAAAACTCGGATGGTTGCCGTAGGCTTTCAGGATGCGCGCCGTTTCCGCGTAAACCCACGCATCTACCGGCTGGCCGTCGCCGAGGGTCGTGCTTTGGTTCGCCCACGAGCACGCTTCGACCTGGAAATAAAAACCCAGTTCGTCCGCCGCCGCAAATGCCGCTTCTGGCGGGCACCACGAATGGAACCGAAACAAATTTAATCCGTGCGCCTTGGCGATGCCGATGATGCGCTTCCAAGCCTCCTTGTCCGTCGGCGGATGGCCGGTTTGCGGAAACACGCAGCATTCCAGCGTGCCGCGAAAAAATGTTTTGCGCCCGTTGACGGTGAATTGCGTGCCCTGCGTCGCAATTTCGCGCAAACCAAACGTAACAGTGCGCGCCGCGTCGCCGAGTTTCGCCGTCAGCTGTTGCAACGCCGGATGAAACTCGTCCCACAGCGGCGCGTTGTCGCCAAGCTGGATTTCGCCGCTGAAATGGCCGCCGTCCTTTGTCCAGCCCACCACGGCGGATTGCACCAGTTTGCCGTCCGCATAAAAAACAATGCCCGCCTCGCCGTCCATGCCGGAGATATTGCCGATGGTGCCCGTCACCGTGATCGAATGGGTGGCGACGTGCGGGTAAACCTGCAAATCCTCCAGCCAAACCGCCGGCGTGGCGTGCAGCGCCAACTCGCCAACAATGCCGTTCCAGTTGCCCTGCGTGTGGTCGCTGATGCTGTGGGAATTTTCGCCGACATCCACAATGCGGCGGTTGTCCACGCGAATGGTCAGCGTGTGCCGACCTGGCGCGAGCTTGCCCAAATCATATTCGTGCGGCGTGCCGAGCGAATTATTTGTGCCGAGTATTTTCCCGTCCACCCAGACGCGCGTTTCCCAATGCGGCCGCTCCAGCGTCAGCACCACGCGGCGGTTTTTCCATTCTGCCGGGATGCTGACCGTGCGCTGGAACCAAGCCGCGCCGGCGTAATACGTTTCCGGTGTCAGCCAGAACGGCAGCTTGAAATTGTCCGGCTGGCGGTAGGCGGCAAATTCCGGCGCGGTGAAAAATGATTGGTCCACGATGCCGCCGGTCCAAACCGTGTTCGTCGTCACCGCGTCACCGATGCCGTGCTCCGGCAGCGAGCCGGGCAGATGAATTGAACCGGATAATTTTTTTGCCGCCCAGTTTTGCGCGAGGCCAACATCCGCGCGGTCAAGCTGGAAGCGCCAGCTTCCTTCTAGCGCAATCGTGTCGCCCACGGGCAGCGTATGCGGAGTAGATTTTGCGGGCAACGCGTGCGCCAGAAAGCCGACGCAAACGGTGGTGGTCAGGATGAAAAGTTTTTTCATCTTTCAGCGCGGCGCGGGTCAGGGACGGACAAATTTCTCAATCACCGCCTGCATTTTTTTCAGGTCCGGCAGGTTGATATACATCATGTGGCCGGCGTCGAATTCGGCGAAGGAAACATTCTGCCGGTAGGCGTCCGCCAAACCCATGTGCGACAGGCTGTGTCGCATCGTGTCAATCGGGCAGACCAAATCGCAGCGGCCGCCGAGCACGAGAATTTTGAGATACGGATCCTGGTTCATCACCGAGGCGAGCCGGTCGCTGGCGTTGGCGAAATTATTACGCGCCCCGTAATTCCACGGTTGCACGCCGGCAAGCAATTCGTAGGGCAGATCATCTTCAAATTTCAGTTCACCGCGCACGTAGGAATTCATCGCCGCTGAAAACGGCCCCATCACCGCCGCGCTGGCCGGGTCGAAATCCGCGTTCGGCCCCGCCGGATCGCCGTCGCGGCCGGTGAGCCGCGCGTCGTAGGCGCCGAGAATCAGGCCGTCGTCGTGGAGCAGTTGCTTGCGGAAGACGGACGGATCCATGCGCAAATTATTATCCTCGATGACGGACGGTTTCAGCCCGGTGAGCCGCGCGAGTTCGGTGACAACTTTTTTCCGTTCGTCCGCCGGGAGCGCCGCGCCTTGGAGCAGCGCGGAGGAGAATTCGCCTTTTGCAAATTCGCGCGACTCGGCGAGCGCCTTGGTCAAATCGGACTGCAAATCCGCCGGCAATTTTTGGTGGAATTGCGCTGCCGCCGTGTAGGCCGGCAAAATTAGCGGATACGGCAAATCGTTGCCCGTGCCGCCGCTGATGGTGCCGAAATCCAACACGCCGGAAACGAGAATCAGGCCGTTCAGATACATGCCGTAGCGGCCGCGCAGATAATCCGCCAGGCCGGCGGCGCGGAAGACGCCGTAGCTTTCGCCGCAGATAAATTTCGGCGCGAGCCAGCGGTCATGGCGCGTGGTCCAGAGCCGGATGAATTCGCCAACGGCATCCAAATCCGCCGCGTCGCCGAAAAAGGCGTCGGGCTTTTCCTCTTTTGCCGCGCGGCTGAAACCGGTTGCGACCGGGTCAATGAAAACCAAATCGCTGGCGTGGAGGATGGAAAATTCATTATCCACCAGCGCGAACGGTGGCGCGGGCAGCGAGCCGTCATCGTTCATCTTTACGCGGCGCGGGCCGAGCGCGCCGAGGTGCAACCAGACCGATGCGGAGCCGGGACCGCCGTTGAAGCAAAACGTCACTGGCCGTTTGGCTTTATCCGCGCCATCGGTGCGCGTGTAGGCGGTGTAAAAAATGGACGCACGCGAGGTGCCGTCCGGCTTGAGCAGCGGCAACATGCCGGTCTCGGCAATGTAGGTGACGCGTTCGCCGGCGATGGTGACGGTGTTGGTCACGCGCACCGGCGCGCGCGAGGCGTCGGGGATTTTGCCAAGCGTGGCTTTTTCTTTGTCCGGCGCGGCGGCAGGCGCGTTGGTGTCGGCGGCGCGGAGCGGCAGCGCGGCGGCGAGCAGGAGCAGGGCGGCAATTTTTTTCATGGCAAACATAATGGTCAGGTTGGACGCAGATTAGCCGCTTTGCGTTCACGCGCCACGGAAAAATTAACAGATGGTGAACAACGGTGAATGGTGTGCATAACTTTCCAAAGATTTTCTTGCCCTGCATTTATTTTATGAAATGCTCGTTAAGGTTTTACAAGGAAACCCCAATGTCAAAAACGCAAGCCATGGGCTGCATGGATTTGTTGCGTCAGTTTCAACTGACTGGGTTTCCGCACCTCCCAAAGCTGGACAATTCTTGTCATAGCAAATGGCAAAATAGTTCCAGCCCCCGCCGCCAAAAGTCGCCAGACTGTTTCGTAAACGTAACCCTCAACTGAACGCGTTATGCCATACTCCAACTCTGAAAAAGGAATGAACCGGAACACTCTGACAGCGACGCGTAATTCTGGCGACCATTCGTGCCGGGGTTTCACGCTCATTGAATTGCTGGTGGTCATTGCCATCATCGCGATTCTGGCGGCTATGCTGCTACCGGCGCTCGCTGCGGCGAAGAAAAAGGCGCAGATGGCGAATTGCCTGTCCAATCTCAAGCAGTGGACATTGACCTTGTCGGTTTATGCCACTGACAGCAGTGATCTAATGCCTCGTGACGGAACCGCCAACAATGGGCAATACACCCCTGATAATACCGCAGGTAATACAGCACCTTATTCCGGCAGCCCGCAAGACCCGTATGCTTGGTTTAACCAACTGCCGCAGCTAATGGCAGATCATCCGCTTTCATATTATTACGGGCTAGCACTGCCGACCTTGAAAAAATATCCGCTGCCAAACACAAGTAATCCCGGCAGCAAGGCTTGGTTTTGCCCCTCGGCAAATTGGGACACGACGGCGGATCCAACGGGTTGGAATGGGGGCGGGCAGTATGGATTTTTTGCTTACGCAATGGACTTAGATTTGAAATTGCAAAGTGATATTGTGAACAATGTAGTTGGTAACAGTTGGCCTTGGCCGGGAATGCCTAAAATTTCCTCCCTGCAACATTCGAGCGCGCAGGTTTTCATGTTTGAGCAGTATTTCAGCTACGCGCTGGAAGGCCAGCACCGGAACGCCGGCACCTATCCGGCGGACCGCTGGGATTATTTTCCCCAACGGCACAGCAATGGTGGCATAATTGGTTTCGTAGATGGTCACGCCTCCTATTACAAATATAACTACGTTTTTAATGCCAATCCCGTAGCCAACACCAAGGAAGAAAAACGGAATCCGGATATTTATTGGAATCCCAACCGCGACCCAAGCTTGAACTGATTTTCGAAACTTAAAACAAACCAAAACAACAAGGAAAACACAGTAATGAAAATAAACCTAAAAAAAGTTGGTAGTCTGCTGGCCCTCGGTCTGCTGGCAATTAATGCACAAGCCACCGTCCTGTTTCAGGATAACTTTAATTATCCCAACGGCACGCTCACCAACAGCACCTGGGTGCCAGGCGCGGGCAGCAGCCTATTCAATGACATAATTGTCACCAACGGCAACACGGCCATCATTCGGGGAGCCAGCGGATCGGATCTGGCCCGCGCCTATTTTACAAATGCGCCCGCCGGCGCACCATCCAGTTCCGGGGCTCCAAATTTCGCCAACCCCGTCTATTGGTTTTCGACAAACAATGGCGTGGCCGAGTCGGTTTATTACAGCTTCACGCTGAATGCCGCCACCGCCCCGGTGAACAATGGCATCTATTTTGCCTACCTGACGGACACCAATTTTAATTTCCGCTGTGCCATCGAGGTAACTACCAACCACGCGTCGTCGGGCAACTATCGTCTGGGCATCCTCTCTAAATCGAGCGATTCGTTTATCCAAACCAACCTGCTTGGGGTGGCCACTAATGTAATCCAGCAGGATTTGACGGTAGGTCAGAGTTATTTTGTCCTTGCGCGATACAACACCGACGGTGGCTTGAGTGCATTGTGGATTAACCCTACGAATGAAGCGAGCACGGCCACCAATGTCATCGCCACCTCCACCCCGGTCTCTGGCACCGTGATTTGGGGATTTTATGATGACGTGGCGGGCACCACCAATACGGCTACCGCTGCCGTTGGCCTGCGGGCAACTTCTTCCAGCACCTCGGGCAATTTACTGATCAGCAACTTGTGGGTCACCACCTCGTATGCCGAAGCCGTCCCAGCCATCCCGCAAATCATTCGGCAACCGCAAGACAACACCAGCCTGTTCAGCGGCAGTTCGGTGAGCTTCCCAGCCTTGGCGGTGGCCAATTCGGCCATCAGCTACCAATGGTATTTCACCTCCAATAGCGTGATCAAAGCGCTGGTTAATTCCGCCAATATTTCCGGCGCCACCAGCAATGTGCTGACCTTGAGCAGTCTGGCCACCAATCAATCCGGCTATTACTCGGTGGTAGCCACGACCACTTCCGGCAGCAGCACGTCGCGACTGGCTAACGTTTCCATCAGCCTGTTGCCGGTGGCTCCAGTCATTTCGTCACAGCCTGTGGGCGCGACCAACAACACTGGTGATAACATCACCCTGTCCGTGACCGCCACGGGAATTCCCACACCGGTCTATCAGTGGTATGTGGTGACCAATGGTGTGACCAACGCCGTCACGGGTTCGGCCTATTCGGGAGCCGGCACCGCCACCCTGATCATGTCATCCGTCACGACCAACCTCGCCGGCACTTATTTTGTGACCATTACCAATGCCGTGGGCAAGACCAACAGCGCGCTCGCAGTGGTCCAGATCAACCCGATTGCTACCCTCAGCATCGCGACGCTGCGGGGTTTGGTAGATCCGACCACATTTGCACCCACGAATACGACTTCGCTGTTCACCACCACAGGCATCGTGACAACCCACACCAACCTGAGCACCGGCGGCTGTGAATTCTACATCCAAGACAGCTCCGGAGGCATCTGCATCTATTGGAGCGGTGCTGTGAACACCAACCTTCCGCCCTTCGGTGCCCAGGTAAAAGTGGTTGGAGCCTTGGCCGCCTTCAATAACCTGCTGGAGCTGGAGGTGTATACCAGCAACCCCTTGGAAAGCGTAAGTGTCCTCAGCACAAACAACCAGCCTGTTCCCCAGACGCTGCCGTTCGACCCCAATATTGTTGGCAGTCTGGCCACGATGCAGAAACTGGAGGGCAATTATTTTGTCGCCTCTAACGTAACTCTGGTCGCCGGAGCAACTTTCGTCTCCGCTTCGCTCGGCGAAAACATCACCGCCAACTCTTCAAAAGTGGCCGCCTACTCAACTGCCGCCGAGACGGTCAATTTCACCAACGCCGCCGGCCAGACATTTGTCCTTTACATCAACAGCTACACCGACATCCCCGGCCAAGGCAAACCGTCCGGACCGGTCACCATTTACGGTGTGCTAAGCAACTACAAGAATACCTTTGAATTAACCCCCAGCCGGTATGCCGACATCATTTCCTATGTTCACGTCACCAATGTCCTCACCCACGCGCGCAAGGGTGACTTGGCCACCAACACCTACACCGAACTGGTGCTGCGTCCGGGCGAGACCTTGAACACTTTCGTCAGCATCGGCGACGCGGCGGGCGGCACGGTCACGCTCACGCCGCTCACTGCGGGATTGTCTGCTAACTCCAGTTGGTCCGGCATCGCGAGCGGGATCACTGCCGTCGGCAACTTTACCTTCACTCCCACCTCGGCGGATGCGGGCAGCAATTATCTCGTCAGCCTCGCCGTGACCAGCACCGCCGGCACAGCCTACACCAACACTTTCTCGGTGTATGTGCCCACGCCCGACGAACAGCAGATGGCCATCACCGAAATTCTGGCCAATCCGACGACAAATCCGGCGGTGGCGTTCTATAACCCACTCGCTCGCAACGAGTCCATCAACCCGGGCATCAGCACGAATGATCAATACATCGAAATCGCCAACCAGTCCGGCACGGACTGGAACGGCGGCAGCGGCACCTTATTCAAGCTGGATACCGGCATCGCCTCCAGCCCGGTGTTTAGTTCCTTTGATGGCAGTGGTGCCGATCTTCCGGCTGGTGGGGCATTGGTGGTTTATGGCGGGAATTCGTCCTCAAGTCCCGGAATAGGCAGCACGGCCATCTCGCGCGGTTTGTTGCTGCCCACCAGCAGCAGCGGCACGGTGGTGTTCCGCAATGCCAATGGCAACATCGTTGACCGGGTGGTGTATGCCGCTAGCGATCTCGCCACCAACGGTTCGCTGAAGCGGTTTCCGACCATCAACGACAGCTTTGTTTCGCAAGCCTACGTGGGCTTCAATCCGGTTGAGCCGGGCTACCAATATGATGGTGCCTATTGGTCCAACCCGTCGCAAATTCCCGCTGGCGTAACCAACACGACCATCGCAGTAGTCAACAACAATGCCGTGCTGAATTTTCCCGTGAACGGCAATAATCAGGTTTACACCCTGTGGAGCGTGGGCAACCTACCGGATACGTTTAAACCAATCTTCGGCCAGCCCCTAACCGGCTCAACCGCATCCTTCTCGGTGACCAACCTGCCGAACCAGCAATTCTATTATATCTCAACCCAGACCAACGGCACCCCGCCGCCGTCCGGTGGAAGTTAGTTTGATAAGTAATCACAAGGGCGGCCAGCAATGGCCGCCCCTTTTCAATTTTGGCAACCTTGTAAAAGACGACAGCCGCAGCATGAGCTGCGGCTGTCGTCGAAATGTGATTCCCTCAACGCGGTCAGACCGCCGCCGCAATTGCGTCGCCCATCTGCGTGGTGCCGACTTTCTTCGCGGTCGTCTCGATGGGATTGTAGATGTCGCCGGTGCGGTTGCCGGCGTTGATGGCTGTAGCCACGGCTTTTTCAATCGCCGCCGCCGCGTCGTTCAAGCCGAAGCTGTGGCGCAGCATTAGCGCGCTGGACAGAATTTGCGCGATGGGATTCGCCAGATTTTTGCCGGCGATGTCCGGCGCCGTGCCGCCGGCGGGTTCGTAGAAACCGAAAGTCTGATTGCCGTTCGTCGCGCCCAGGCTCGCGCTCGGCAGCATCCCCCGCGACCCGCCCAGCGCCGCCGCTTCGTCGCTCAGGATGTCGCCGAACATGTTTTCGCACAGCATCACGTCGAACTGCGTGGGCTTGAGCATGAGCTGCATCGCGCCGTTGTCC
>CAISYZ010000235.1 GCA_903889895.1 uncultured Verrucomicrobia subdivision 3 bacterium
AAAATTATTTGCGCTGTCCGCCATTTGCACGCACCGAAAATGCAAACTCAACGTCGAACGTGACAAATCATTTTACTGCAAATGTCACGGCTCGACCTTCGATCCAAACGGCCACGTCACCGAAGGTCCGGCGAAACGTGATTTGCCGGTGCTGCCGAGTTTCACCAATGAAAACGGCCAGTTAATCGTCACCATCGCGGCGACGTGAAGTTGCTTCACGCGTAAAAATAACCATTATGCCGAGCTCGGCATAATGGCTATTTTGCCGGGTTCTAAATAATGCCGAGTTGAACGGGGCGATTCCTTAATTTGTTAAGGAATCGCCTCTTTTTTTGTGTTCACCACTCGGCATTATTCGGGTGTCGTCTCACTTCACAACTTCAACCTATGAAAGGAATAACACCTATGATTGTTCGTTTTGATTTAAACCCCGAAGAACTGCGCCATCTGCAGGTTGGCCCATTGGGACCGCACGTCGAAAGCTTCGCTGCTCTGCTTTCACGTCAAGGTTACTGCCGCAATAATGGCTGGCAGAAGATCAGACTGGCGGCTGATCTCGGCCGATGGTTGCAGCAAAAAGACATTGGGCTCAGGCAACTTGATGAGCAGCGAGTTTCCGTTTTCTTCCAAGCTCGTTACAAGCGCGTTTCTCGACACAGCGGCGATCAAGCGACGATGACTCTGTTAATCCAACATTTACGGCAGTCGCATGTAATTCCTGTCCCGCCGCCACCAGCAGCCCGTAATGACATCGAGGTTATCGAACGGGACTATGGTAATTTTTTGCTTCAGGAGCGCAGTTTCGTGCCAGCCAGCGTCGGACAGTATGTGCCCGCCGCTCGGCGTTTTCTATTCCACCGCTTTCCAAGCGGAAGAGTGAGGCTAAAAAAACTGCGAGCCAAGGACATTACCGACTTTGTCTTGCACGACTCGGCCAACCGTGGGCGGCGCTCCCTTCAGTTGACGGCAGCCGTGCTGCGCAGCTTTCTGAACTTCCTTTTTCAACATGGGCGGATTGAATCAAATCTGGCTGCCGCCGTTCCCGCCGTGGCAGGCTGGCGCCTATCGGAACTGCCGCGGTATCTCGAAGCAACGCAGGTCGAAAAAATCCTGCGATGCTGTGATCGGCGGCGGAAAATAGGCAAACGCGATTACGCCATTTTACTGCTTCTGGCCCGCTTGGGGTTGCGAGCCGGCGAGGTGGCCTATCTGACTTTGGATGATATTAACTGGCAAGCTGGGGAGTTGCTCATTCGTGGTAAGGGCGCCCGGGTGGATCGGTTGCCGCTGCTTGAGGACGTTGGCCAGGCCCTTGTCGATTATTTGCAGAAGGCGCGGCCTGTTTGCTCATCCAGACGCGTATTCATTCAAAAGCATGCGCCGCATGAAGGTTTGGCCGGCCCATCCTCTATCGACAATGTTGTCCGTGTAGGTCTCGCGCGTGCTCAGATTTTTTCCCGGCATCAGGGTGCCCACGTGCTCCGTCATTCCCTGGCCACCCGGATGCTCGGCAACGGAGCTTCACTGGGACAGATCGGTCAGGTGCTCCGCCATAAACTGCCCCAGACGACCGAGATTTACGCGAAGGTGAATCTGAACGCTTTGCGCGGGTTGGTTTTGCCCTGGCCGGGAGGTGTGCAATGAACACGTTAAGCCTTCATCTGGATAGGTATTTAAAACTGCGGCGGCAGCTCGGATACAAGCTGCGAGTGCCGGAGATTTTGCTTCGCAATTTTGTGCGTTTTGCACAAGAAGAAGGAGCATCGTTCATCACCACAAAGCTGGCGCTTCGATGGTCAACACGGCCGGGCATCAAGCCGGTGCAGAGCGGCAACCGGTTGGGCATGGTGCGTCGCTTTGCCAATTACGTCAGTGCGCACGATGCACGCACCCAAGTTCCTGCGCAAAAACTTCTGCCGTATCAGTTTCGTCGCCGGCCTCCGT
>CAISYZ010000236.1 GCA_903889895.1 uncultured Verrucomicrobia subdivision 3 bacterium
ATTTTACAGATTTTGAGCCTCACGCTCTTTGAGAAAATGCCCATTTCACAGGCGCTTGCTCAACTTCCACCCACCACACAACCGCCAGACACCGAAAACCATCAATGTTTACTGGGTTTCTAAACCGGACAGCAGTGATTTCACAATTAGTATTTCTTGCTATAGTGGCAGGCTTTAGCCCGGCCAGAACTGAACTTCAGGGCTTCCCCCGTTGCAAAGCTTGCAAGCAGGCTTGCAGCACTGTTTCCACTTGGATGTTCTTCATGCAAAGAATGTCGTGAGGGCATCCGTCAATCCAATGTAATCTGGGCTGACGATGATGACAGGCCAGGCACGGCGCACTGCTGGCAAGAAATAATCGCGTTTTTCTTGGCGAGAAACGCAACAAGGGCGCGGTTGGTCCCCATAAGCTAACCGAGGGTATTTGCATCGAAGCGGCGATGTGCAACAGTCCAGAATCGATGCCAATGAACAAATCCGCCTGCGAAATGATGGCGATAGTTTCCGGCAGCGTCAGTTGATCCACCAAAGAAATGGTTCCGGGAATTTCAGGAGCCTTAGCCTCCGTCAGACTCTGGTGACTATTGGTGCCCAGTTGGAAAATCTTCTCAAACCCATTTTCCCGCAGGGCGGCAACCAAATGGATCCAGTTTTGACGTGGCCACTCCCGGATTGGCCAACTGGGGCCGGGGTGAATAACGATGAGTGCTTTCTGGCGGGATTTGGCAGAGCCAATATCATGGTTGGCCAAGAAAGATTGCATGCTCCGCAACGCAGCAGGATCATTGGTCAATCTCGGGTGGTCATCATCCACCGAAATCTCGTAAGGCCGAGCGAATTCCCGAATCAATATTTCCGTGGAGTTCACACCCGGCAGCCGGTCAATGTATTCAAATGGATAATAAGGCCCCATCATCCAGCCATACCAATGATGCACAATCTCAAGGTAAGGAGTAGAGGTGACCTGAACCTGCAGGCCAGCCATCGGCGGGAGACATTTAAATTCAGCATGACAATTAAAAATATGAACCCGGCCGGGATGCCGCTGGATCAAAGGCAGCACAGCCGGAAAACTGCACAGAATGTCACCGATGCCCGCATACCGGGAGAAGATAACCGGCCGTTTCCGGAAGCGCAGTATGGCCGGTAGCAGCACCGCGACCACAAACCGCAGGGCTTCCAGATGCCGCCGAAGTAAAGAAGAGTTTTTTTTCACACGACATCCTCAAACCCAGCCAATGCCATAGCCAGATTGTTTGGTAAACCCTCAAGTTTCAGGGTGAGATTCGCCATAAAATTTGGACGGATGACCAAACCGATAGGTCAGAAAATAGCGGGGTGGTTCATAGTGATTTTCCGCCGTGAATGGGGCTGCGAAATGCTCGCCCACCAGATCATCCCGCACAAAGAAGGCATTAAGGCCCGTTAGGTCACACCCGACTAGGCTGTAACCCCGCGCTCGGCCCAAGCTTTCATAAGCTTTCAAGCTGGCTCCCTGCGCTTGGGTGACGTCCCATATCCCCGCATGATCAAAAGGATGAATCCACGCCAGTTCCGGAGGGATTCCGGCATTATATTCCACCACCACCACGCGCGGGCGGAACTTTTCCAGGGCCGCCCAGATATGATAGGTGTTCAGGTCAATATCCAGGGAAAACAAATCAATCTCAGCGGGCACGCCCAAATTCGCGAGCAACCCGCCAATCTCATCCGGTTGCGCAAAAGCCTGCCGAAGCTGCAGCCGGGCGGCGAGCGTTGGCATGACGGCGAGCCTTTGGGTAATGGACTGGCAGGATTTTTCATCGCATTCAATCCACCACCCGCGCCAGCCGGCGGCCAGCAGCGCCGTGGTGTTGTTTTCCGAGCCGTCGCCCACGCCAATCTCCAAAAAAGTTTTGGACGTAACGCCAATCCGGCGAAAGATTTCGGCAATCATCCCGTCTTCGTGGTTTTGCGACCAGTATTGGGCCCCATACACCAACAGCCGTTTGGGATCGCGATAGCGGGGATTGCCCGCCTTGATGGTCTCCATGGCCGACACCACCGCAGCGGCTTCGACATGGCGCAGATAGCTCGGCAAAATCTGGTTCAATCGCGCTTCCAGCTTGACCTGCTCGCGAACCAGCGGCAGGGCCTGATAGATTTTTTTGCAGAGGGATTTGATGGGGTTGGCCATAAGAAATTAAACGGTTGCCGCCGGACTGACCGGCTTCCATGCCACGGGAATCCGGACAAAGCCCCAGCGATGGGTCTCCATGTGCGAATCGGCGGCCTCGTTGACCAATTCGGGCAATGGGAGACCTTCGATAAAATCCCCGTAGCGCGGGCCGTCAAACAGGCCCACCGCCAGGGAATAAGCTTCCAGCTTGAGAAATTTCAAGGGAATGGAAAATTGCACGGTATATTCCCCGACACCCAGTTGCAGTTTGGGAAACCGGTCGGAATATGATTCGGAAAAAATCTTGATGCCTTCCGCATGGACAATGGCCATGGGAATATCGAGCGTGTCCGTCGGCTGGTCGATGCGGAACCGGACTTCCACCAGCAGGTCTTCCGTGTGGTTCAGGCGGGCCACCTGCTCGCCCTGCTGGTTCATGAACTTCAAGCTCAACAGCCGGCCGACCTCTGCGGCCCGCTGCCGGGGATGGGTGGTCAGGTCGGTGGTGCCCGCCTGCGCCGACGCATTCTGATCCAGATACATATTGATGCCCAGGTGGGCTTCGCCCACACAGGCAACCTTACCCTGCTTCAACAAAATGACGCTCCGGCACATCTGGCGGATGGCCTGAAGATTGTGGCTGACAAACAGCACGGTCCGGCCCGCCTGCGCCACGGTTCCCATCTTGCCCATGCATTTCTTCTGGAATTCCGCATCCCCGACAGCCAGCACTTCGTCCACAATCAAAATCTCCGGCTCCAGATGCGCCGCCACGGCGAAGGCCAGCCGCATATACATGCCGCTGGAATAGCGCTTCACCGGCGTGTCCAAAAACTTTTCCACCTCGGCGAACGCCACAATCTCGTCAAATTTTTTCCGGATCTCCGCCCGGTGCATCCCCAGAATGGCACCGTTCAGATAAATGTTTTCCCGCCCGGTCAGCTCCGGATGAAAGCCCGTGCCCACCTCCAGCAGGCTCGCCACACGGCCGCGCAGGCGGATGCACCCGGTGGTCGGCTCGGTGATGCGGCTCAAGATTTTCAACAGGGTGGATTTGCCCGCCCCGTTGCGGCCAATGATGCCCACCGCCTCGCCCGCCTTGATCTCGAACGACACGTCGTTAAGCGCCCAAAACTCCTCCACTGATTTCCGGTTTGCGATTTCTGATTTCCGATTTTGGAACAGGGATCTGGCCTTGTCCGCGAGGACATCACGCAGCGCCACGTAACGCCGGCCCACCGCCTGATGCCGGAGCAGGTATTTTTTGCCGAGGTTTTCAACCTTGATGGCGTAGTCGCTCATTTTTTAAAAGCTGAAATCTAAAATTCTAAAAAGCTTAAAGGTAATATTCCGGTTCGCGGGCATTCTGTTTGAATTTCAGGGTTTTAGCTTTTCAGAATTTAAGTTTTAGATTTTAGGCGAAGCCGCGACACCATGGTTATGAAAATCGCCATCAATTCACCGGTTTCACGCTGGAGCTGATCCATCCGCCCGTTTTGGATGCCACAGTCTTCCCGCAGCAGTTCAAGCCATAGTTGTGATTCATCCGCCTCCTGCAGCAGTCCATCCAGCTTGGAGCAAAACTCCGAATCGGAACGCGCCCGGGAAGCCTCGCGGGCATGGGCCGCCACCGAGGTCCCCGAACGCAGCAGTTGGTGGCCGAGCACCTTCACCTCTTCGCGCGCCTTCGGCAGGCTGACATACAAACGAATCATTTCTGATGCGTATTGTTTTGTCCGCTGGCGCAATTCTTCGGATAAACGGCTCATGTTTTTAAATGCTAAAATGAAAATGTTTAAATAAATTTCAGAGTTTTCAAATTTTAGCATTTCAGCTTTTTAAATGATATCGGCAAACGCCTTTTCCGTGGCCCGAAAATATTTCAGGCCGGAAAACAGCAGCAGCGCCGTTACCGTCAGCGCGGCGGCCAGGCCCCAGGCGTCAAACGCCGCCGTGCCGCCCAACGCCCACCGGTAACCATCAATCACCGCCACCATCGGGTTCAGGTCATACCACAGGTAGGCCGGGCCGACGTGCTTGGCGTGGAACACGCTGCTGGTGAAAAAAACCGGCGAGACAAAAATTCCGAACTGGACGATGAACGGGATGACGTAACGGAAATCCCGGTATTTGACATTAAGGGCCGAGAGCCACAGACCGACGCCGAACGAGGCGAAAAACGCCAGCCCCGTGAACAGCGGCAGCGTCAGCAGCCGCCACGTCGGCGGCACGTGATACCAGACCATCAGCCCGGCCAGGATGACCAGGGAAATCAGCAGGTCGCCGAAGCTGACAATCACCGCGCTGGCCGGCACGATGATGCGGGGGAAATAAATCTTGGAAATCATGTTGGCGTTGGTGATGAGGCTGTTGCTGTCCTCCGCCAGCGCCGAGGCGAAAAACTGCCACGGCAGCGTCGCGGCACAGATCAACACCGGATACGGCAGGCCATCAGACAGCATCCCGCCCATCTTGCCGAAGATGACCGTGCCGATGAGGATGATGAGCAGCGGCCGGATTAGCGCCCACAGCACGCCGATGACGGTCTGCTTGTAGCGCACCAGCAGGTCGCGCCACGAGAGGAAGAAGAACAGCTCCCGATAGCGCCAGAGGTCGGCCCAGTAGTGGCGCTCCGTCTTGCCGGCTTCGATGACCATTTCATTCATGCGTGAATTAACATCCTGCCAGCCGGCGGCTAAAAGCGGAAGCCAAAACCGGAAAGTTGAGACCGAAAATTTGAAGCGCCGCGAATTGCTGGTTTCCGGTTTCGAGACGCCGGTTTGTTCGAGCATTTTCCTCCCGGCCCGATTCCGCCGGTCAGCAACCCTTCAACCCGCCACCACCGTCACGGCGGGCAAGGGATCGCTGCCGCTGACCCGGGTGAAGACGCCGGTCGGGTCGTTGCCGCCGGCCTTGGCGCCGGTCCACACTTCCACCACGGCCAGCGTGACGAACCGCGTGGCTTCGATGACCAGTTGCCATTGCTGCGGGGCGACGTCGTAAAAAATCCGGGGCGCGGCGCCGGACAACATTTGCGCCGGGTCGTCGTGGTGCAAATGCGCCCAGCCGGCGCCGAAGTTCAGCCAGAACCCCTGCTTCATGCCGGGCGCGCTGCCGGGCTTGAGATACGCGCTCCAAAATAATTCCCCGCCGCCGGCGTAGCGCGCGAGGTCGCGATAAAACGCGCCGTCCCACGTGACGCCGCCGGCCACGCCTCGGCCCCAGCACGGGTCGCCGGGCTGGAGGTTGTTGGCGTCGGCCCAGCGTAGGCCGGAATCGAAGCGCGGGCGCAACGCCTCGCAGCCGTTCACGCCCACGAGGCCGTCGGCATAATTGGCGATGCGGTAAACGTCCGCCGTGGGGCCGGACGGTGACGGCGGCGCCAGTTCCTGTGCCAGTAACCGGCGGTGCAGAAACTGGTCGGCGTGTTTTAATTTCGTTTCGCGTTGCATGGAAAATAAGTGGTAGGGCGGTGCTGCCGCACCGCCAGCCGGCTGACCGGCAGGTCAGCCCTACCGTGTGGTTGTCCCCCGTTACTTCGCCGGGGTGGCGGCTTTCTTGGTCTTGTTGGTCTTGCCTGTGGCGCGGTCGCTTTTGCGCACATAGCCCATGGCGGCATATAATTCGCCGTCTTCGCCTTCGGTCGGATCACCTTTCACGGCGTTGACCACCAGATTGACCTGCTTCATGCTTTCCACGTCGGCATTGTCGCGGTCAGTCTCGGCGGCAATCCGTTGATCCTCCAGCGTGTCCAGTTGGGCGCGCGCGTCCAGGCTGGGCTGCACCTTGGCCGTGAACTGCGCGAGCGTCATGCCCGCGAAGCTCTTCGCGGCGCACACGTCCTTCCACGCTTTCAGCACGACGGCGATTTTATCGCCATAATCTTTGGGACTTCCTGCCATATGTTTTCACCTCCTGTTCACCGAAAAAGCATTGAAAACCGGTAAATACCGGCGTTGGGATACAAAAGTGGTGGCTTCGGTCGCACGCGAGCCGCCTACGATTGCGGTAGCAGGGCTTTCGGTTGCAACCGAGGGCTTTTCGGTTGTAATCGAGCCGCCTTCGGTCGCGGTAGAAGGGCTTTCGGTTGCGGAAGAGCAGCCTTCGGTCGGGGTAGAAGACCTTTCGGTTGCAAAGGAAGAGCCGGCTATCGCGGCAGAAGGCCTTTCGCTGGCGATAGAGGCGTCCGCTGGCGTGGAAAAAAATCCCGCTGTTTCAGGGAGCCGCTCGCCGCCTGTTCCGGAGGCATTCACGGTGTCTATTGAAGCACACCAACTCGCCCCGGTGAATGTCACAATTGTGGCATTTTTGGCAGCCCGCCGGCAGCCGGCGGAGCCAGAACTCGGCCTCCAAGGCCAGTTCGCTGCCGGTCAGGCCAAACCCGGCGGCCACCTGTTCCAGTGCCCGCAGACTCAAATGACGCCGGTCATCCTCCACATAGCCGATGGTCTGGCGCGAGAGGCCGGCCCGGGCCGCGAGTTGCGCGGGTTTCAGGTGGTGCCGTTCGCGCCGGCGGCGGATGACGCCGGCCAGGGCTTCATTGATAAGGGCGAGCAAGCGGGGCGGTAACGGCGGAAAAACTTTTGCGCGCATAAGCCTGAAGGATTGAACCCAACATGACACGCCGGCGGAAAAATTCAAGCCGCCGCCGCGCGCCGGGCGGGCAAGGGGTCAAATCCCCTTCAAACTGGATGATTCTCGCCCTGACCCAGCACGGCAGAATCTTCCACCAACTGGAGGATGCGCGCGGCGGCCTCCGTCGGAAGGGTGATCCGTCCGGCATTGGCACGGATGGCCTCGCTCAAGCGGGCATCCCATTGCTGCGTCAACGGCGTTTCCATGTAGCCCGGCGACACGCTGAAAACCCGGACGCCGCGCGCGGCATATTCGGCGGCGAGCGCCAGCGTGAAACCTTGCAGCGCGTATTTCGCCGTCAAGTAGGCGGCGAAACCCTTGGGCGGCGCGCCTTCGATGGCGGAAGTCAGGACATTGACGATGGTGCCATAGCCTTTTTTTAGCATGAGCCGGATCAAGGGCTGCGAGCAGCTCCACGCACCCTTGACCGCGACCAGAAAATTTTTCTCGAAATCCGCCCAGCCCAATTGGTGCAGCGGCATCGGCGAAAACGCGGCGCAGGCATTGTTCACCAGCGTCAGGCTGTCCGCCGTCTGAATTTCCGGGCGCTGCCACAGCGCCGGGTCGGCGGAGCAAACGTCGTGACGCAAGGCGTGGCCGGAAATTTTTTCCGACGCCATGAGTTCGACCAGTTCGCGTGCCGCGTTTTCATCGGCGGCATACAACGCCAGCACGTCGTAGCCCGCGCGACCGAAGGCGAGCGCGATTTCGCGGCCCAAACCTTTGGTGCCGCCGGTGACGATGACGGTGCGTTTCAAATTTCCTCCTTGAGCATGACTTGGATTCGCCCGCGCGCCGCCGGGCATTGGCGCGTGGTGTTGGTGAGCGCGACATCGAGGACGACGACTTTTTGCGCCTCCATTTTTTGGCTGACCGTGGCCGCCAGTTGAATCGTGTCGCCGAGATACGAAGGATTGGCAAACCGCAGATCCACCGACAGCAGCAAACTGAACCGGCCCGGAAAGTGCATCCCGACGAAGTGGGAAATAAAACCGTTCAACACAGAGCCGTGCATCACCTTGCCCGCGAAGCCGCGCGACTTGGCAAACACCTCGTCCACATGAACCGGGCTGTGATCCTGAAACGCGGCGAGAAAGTGCGCATACACTTCCGGCGTGATGACGTAATCGTGCGCCACCTTCATGCCCACGTTGATTTCGTGGTAATGAAACGTGCGCAAGGCGTTCGGGGCGTCGCTCATTTTAACTCACCGCAGCGCGGCGAAAATTTCCTTCATTTGCGGAAACGTGTTGGCAAACAAAAACAGGCTCGCGGCGCAGTAGCCAAAAGTCAAGGTCACGGCGACGGCGCGAATCCAACGGTTTTAATTGTAGGCTTTGAATTTTTCGCGCCCCAATTTCTTTTTCAGAAAGATGGTGTAGTAATGGTTCGCCACCACGCCGAGCGCGTGGACTGCGCCGAACGCGGCAAAATTCCAGCCGACCCCGTGCCAGATGCCCACAAGCAGAAACACCACCGTGATCGTCAGCGCTATCGCGTGGTCGGCCAGCTTGATGCCCATCTTGGTGACGAGGAATTTGGAGAGCGGCGAGAACACGACGTCGCGCATCCACACGGACAGCGTGATGTGCCAGCGATTCCAAAAATCCTTCACGTTGCGCGCGGCAAACGGATGGTCGAAATTTTCCGGCACAGGGATGCCAATCAAACCTGCCGCGCCAATCGCCATGTCGCAGAAACCGGAAAAATTCAGGTAGAGATACAAATAGAAAAACAACATCGCCACCGGCAGGTCCACCCAATGATGCGGGTGGTCGTCCAGCAGCAGGCCGGAATACGTGAGCTGGTTGCAAAGGCCGGCGAGGAACTGGTATTTGACCGCGCCGACGAGGATGCGGAGCGCGGCGCGGCCGACGGGAACGTCGTAGCGCTCGATGAAGCCGCGGCGGAAATTGGCGTAGGTGTTGATGGGCCCGACGGACATCGTGGGCAGGAAAAAGGCAAAGTTCACATATTCGAGCAAGCTGGGCATTTTCACCACGCCGTTGCGGACTTCCAGCACCAGCCGGCTGCAGCGGAAGGCGAGGTAGGAGATGCCAATCATTTGCGGCACGCCGCGCCAGCTCTGGCCAAAGGCGTGGCCGAACGCCACATAAAATTCGCCCGGCACATAGCGGATGACGATGAGCGCCGCAATGGGCGCGAAGAACGCCAGCCACGGCCAGGCCCCGCGCTTGTCCGCAAACAGCAGCACGACGAGATAAAGGCCGACAATAAGCCCGACATAGATTCCAAATCGCAGGGCGAAGTGCTCCTTGCCGCCGTAAAACAGGAAAAAGAAAACGCCGCCCAGATTCAAGGCGGCCAGCGCCGCTTCGCGGAGGGCACCGTTAAGCCGGCGCATCACCACGCGGCCCGCCAGAATGTAGGCCAGCAATCCGGCCAGCTGATAAAGCGAGTTCATAAGTTAAAATCCCTGATAGACCACCGTGTTATCCAAGGCATAGGAATACGAGATCACCGTCGCAGTCAGCGCCGCCAAGGACAGGACGACCAGCAGACCGACCAGCAAATTTTCAATGATGGGTTGACGTATCATAGGCTGATAAAAGGCTGGGGGTAATCAGCGCGGTGAAAAAATCCTGCCCGTTTTTACTAAAATGATCCGGGCCGGAAAAGCACTTAAACGCGTCCTCATCATTCAGGCCCTGAAACATGGCAGCCGGCGGAACGCCGACCAACCACGGATGGCCGGCCAAAATTTCCGGCCAACATTCGCGTTCATGAATCAGCGGAGAACGGATTTCGCGGTCGGTGGGGAAATGCAGGAAGACCACCTGAACGTGATAAGATTCTGCCAGCGCCATGATTTTGCGGGCAAAATAAAACTGCAGCGGGGTCGTGGCGGGGCCGGTGAATTTGAAGCTGGCCGCGGTGGCCGGGGAGTAAATGCAGGTGGCGGCCGGGTTGACCCCGGTTGAGGGCTGAAAGGGAACAAAACAACCGCCTACTTGGTAGGGCAGGCAGACGCCCAGCGAACCCATGGTGGTGGCGGGATTGGCGGCGTGATACTTGTCGTTCAGATAGGGAGTGGCGGTCAGATCGGCGGGGAGATTGGGGCGCACAAGACCCAGCAGGTTGCGCGGCAAACCCAGAATCGCCCCAGAATAATAGGCCGCCTGGAGCGGCAAGGACAAGCCGGTCAGATCGGCCCAATCATCGCCATAGCGGAACCAGCGGTGGGACATGGTTTGCGGGCGCCGATAGGGAATGGGCTGTTCGTCGCAGATGACCAGCACCTGCAGCCGCCGGTGTTGCAGCAAATCTTTGGCGATGAAATAGACGGCATCAAACCCCGGCCACTCCCAGCCCAAAGTGACCACCGTGGCCGGCCGGCCCACATGCTGGCTCAAGGCGGCCTGGACATACGGAGCGTTGACGCCCCACCACATATGGGAGGAGCCCAGAAAGGCGATGTCGATGGCATTCGTTTCCTTGAAAATTTGCTGCTCCAAGTAGGGATATGCCCCGAAACGCCAGGCGACGGAAGAATAGCTTTCCTCCCGTGGCGGCAGGAATCTTTGGCCGGCCAGCCAGGGTGCCAGCAGCACCAGCAGCAGCAGCCCAGTAAAGGCCGCAGTCTGTTTCAGGGATGAAAAGGCCGATCGCATCATGGCTGATTTTGGCATTTCAGGCGGCTGACCCGATGCGATGGAAGTTGAATGCGCACAAGAAAAATTTCCGCTCTCAAAACCCCTGATAGACGGCGTGGGCATCCATAAAATTCGCCGGGACACTCGCTTCCAGCCACAAGGCGGCCAGAGCCAGGATGACAATCAGCGCATAGATAAGGGATTCAACTACCGGCCTAGTTTTCATAAAGGTTGAGCAACGCTGGAGTGATCAGTGGGGTGAAATAATCTACGCCGTTTTTGTTTAAATGGGCCGGATTGAAATAGAGCTGGCGGACTTCGTCATCGGTCAAGCTGCCAAACATTTTGGCTGGCGGAACTCCTAGCAGGGTCAGGCCGGGCATGATTTCCGGCCAGCACCGCCGCTCGCGGATTTCCGGGAGCCGGGCCTCGCCCAGCACTGGAATATGCAGCATCACCAGCTTGCACCCATGATCCCGGGCCAGCGCGGCGAACAGTTTTGCAAAATGCAGATGCCAGTCCGGCATGGCCTCGCCGGTAAATCGAAAGTCATTTTTCCGAGCCGGCGAATAAACCTCCGCGTCCGCCGCCGTCACCCCGGTGGCCGGCTGGTAGGGCAAAAAGAGGGTGAAATCATCCTGATCCAGCCGCCGGGTAAAACCCAGTTCTGAACGGGTGGCTCCGAGCAATTCCACGATGCTGGGCGAGCCGTAACTCCGCTCCCAATAATTGGGCTGGGCGGTTACCAGCGGCGCGGCGAGGTTGGGCCGGAATATTTCGATCAAATTGCGCGGCATGCCGACGATGGCGGAAAAATAAAAATGGCAGGCATCGGCAAACGCCAGACCCTGAAGTGAATCCGCATTCTCGCCGTAGCGAAACAGAAATGTCATCAGCGAGTTGCGCGTGTGGAGAACATTATTCTCGTCGTAAAACACCAGCAGCCGCACCCGGCGATGCGTCAGCAAATCCTGAGCGATAAAAAAAAAGGCGTCGTAGCCACCGCCCGCCCAGCCGATCGTGCGGACGACGGCTGGACGATGCAACTGCTCACTCAGCCGGGCTTGGACATACGGCGTGTCGATGGCGTGCAAAATATGGGATGAGCCGACAAAGGCGATGTCAATGTCGTTGGTCTCCTCGTAGATTTCATGGCGAATCCACGCCACGGGACCCATGCGCCAACCGCAGGTGGAGTAAGCCTGCTCCCGTGGTGGCAAAAGATTTTTTCCGACGATTACCGGCGAAAGCAAAACCACCAACAGCAACAACGCGAACGCCGCCGCCTGCTTGGTGGAGGTGAACGCCGGACGCATCATGCGAAACGGGGAATGCAGAAGGCAGAAACAGTGACCGCAATAAAGCGCAAAAAATGATGGCGGAAATTCAATGTTAACGCTTTACCCATCGCACAAACATGACGGGGTGCCAGAGAAAAGGTTGTATTCATTTTCTTCGCGTTTTGGCGTCTTGGCGGTTCGTATAAATCACGGCTCCTGCTTGCGCTTGAGAATCAGGTCGGCAAACTCGCCGACATTTTTGGTGTTCTCCACCTCGCCGACGCGGAAGCGCACGCCGAAAGATTTTTCCACCGCGACCATCAGCGAGATGTGCGTGAGCGAATCCCATTCCGGCACGTCCTTCGCGCTGAGGGCGGGCGTGAGCACCACCGGTTCCAGAAACACAGTGTCGAAAATGGTCTGCAATTGGGCGATGACTTCAGCTTGGGTCATAAAATTTCAAAGGATGGATTTCAAGTGGCGAAGCTTCGCGCTTACTTTTCCGCATACGCTTGCCGGACAATTTTTATTTTGGTTTCACGCGGCGCAAAATTTTCCAGCCGCAGTTCAAATTCGCGTTTCGCCTCGGATTCGGCGGTGAGAGTAAATCCCATCTTGCCGTAAAAATCACGCACCATTTCGTTCTTCGGCGTCGGCAGGTAAACGCCGGCGAGGCGCGGGCAGTTTTTCCATTTGGCCAGCCGCACCAGCTCGTTCAAAACGATTTCTTCCACGCCGCGCTTGAGCACGCGGCAGCTCATCAGCCAGGTGTCAATGTTCAGCGTCTCGCCAACTTTTTCACCGATGACGATGGAAATCAAACCGTGGTCGCCAAACCGATCCTTCAGCCGCACGGAATAGCCGATGAAATTTTCATCGTTCATCACGGCGGTGACTTCCGCCTCGCTGCGGCGGTGCGTGGTGAGATTGAACTGGTTGCTCTTGTTGATGAGCTGCGACAGGCGCGGCACATCCACCGGCGTGAATTCGCTGATGACCGCCTCCATCTGCAGCGATTCGAGATACGCGCCCATGTCCGTGACCGACGATTCCAGCGCCTTGCGCTGCACATCGGAACGATACTGGCTCGTGCGCTCGGCGTCCTCGGCGGTGATGTTGCGCGGCTCGAACAAACGCGAATCGGCGAGCTGCCCGACGTATTCCGACGGATCGGGGCCGAGCAGAATCGTCGTCACTTCGGGCACAAATTGCCGGACAATTTCGATCTCCGCCGGGTTGTCGTCCACGAACACAAAACTGTCCAAGCCCAAATTTAATTCCGGCGCCATTGCGCGGATGTTTTCCGACTTCGGTTCCCAATTCGCCTTGAAGCTTACGATGTCGTCGAGCTTCAGCACCATGTCGGGATGTTTCTGAAACGGCTCCTGCGCCCTGGCCAAATCATTTTTGCTGCACACGGCCAGCAGCACGCCGCGCTGCTTGAGCGAGGCGATATATTTCTGAAACGCCTTGAACGCCTCGCCGCGCGGCGAGGTGTCGCCGAGTTCGATGCCGTCCAAACCGTCGTCCGCCACCACGCCGCCCCAGAGCGTGTTGTCCAAATCCAAAACCAAAACTTTTTTCGGCGCGCGCTTGAGCGAAAAAATTAAATGAGAAACTTCGCGCGCCAGTTCCACGAGCAGCGCGGAGGAACACGGCTGCTTGCTCTCGAACCACCCGCGCTCGTCGCGCGCGGCGAGGCCGCCGTGCCGGTGCGCGAGAAACGACCAGTCGCAAATGTGCAAATACGACGGCGCGGCGAGGCCGAGTTCCAAGTTGACCCATTTGCGGAACGCCCAGTCCGAGCCAAGCGTGCGCGAGCGGAACGCGCCGAGGTCGTGCCGCGCGGGCAGCATGAAATTGGTGGTGATGACCTCCGCGCCGGTCTTCTCATTCACCTTGCGCGCGAGTTCCAGCAGCGAATCCACGGCGCGCTGCGCCTCGGCCTGCACGAGTTCGCGCGGGTCGGTGAGCTTGCCGGTGTAAATACAGCGCCGCTCGGCGGGCAGCATGAAGACGACCTGCGGCGCGAACGAATAAAGCTCGCTGTCGTCGTCCATGATCTCGGACAGGTAATTGTCGTAATCGCCCTGCCACAGCTCAACCGGGTGATTTTCCAGTTCGCACAGATGTTCAATGAGTTCGTGCAGCGGATAAAGGCTATAACCGCCGACAAGCGCGAGGCGCAGTTTTTTGGCGGGCGCATCCGGCTTGGCTAATTTGCGCGCGTGCGCCTTTTTGCGGAGCGACGAGAGCAAAAACAATTCGCCAAAATCGTGCGCGGATTGGGTGAGCGATTGCAACTGCGCCCAGAATTCCGGGTCACCCTTGAGCAGCAAAGATTTTAGCTGGTTGATGTCCATGCCGGGTGATTCAAGTCTTCAGGTCTCAGATTTCAGCTATTCATTTACCGTTTGGTGATAAGTTGTTCGAGTTCGAGCAACCGGAGATTCATGCTGTTCAGAATCAGGCCGAGGCCCAGCGAAAAGAATGACAGCATCACCAAGGCCGCCGCGAGGATGGCGCTGGGCACGCGGTGGACAAAATGGTTCGGGTCGGTAACAAAATCGTAAACCGGCAGCGAACCCGCCGCCAGGCCGAGCAGAAACAAAAGGATGGCGATGCTGCCGAAAAAGGTCAGCGGCTTGTAGGATTTGACGATGAGAAACAGCCGCAGCAGCACGCGGAAGCCATCGCTAAAGGTGTTCAGCTTGGAGAAGCTGCCGGCGGGCCGGGCGCGATAGGGAACCGGCATTTCCTTGATGACCTGACCGCGATAGAGTGCCTGCAACGTGATTTCCGTCTCCACATCAAATCCCTTGGTGGTGACGGGAATTTGGCGCGCCGACTCGCGCGTGAACGCGCGGTAGCCGGAAAAGATGTCCGAGACGTGCGACTTGAACATCCAATTGATGATGCCGCAGACCAGCTGGTTGCCGGCGACGTGGAGCGGGCGAAAGGATTTTTCGCCATGGCTCGTCAGGCGCGTGGCCACGGTCATGTCGGCATCGCCGCGCATAATGGGTTCCAGCATCTGGTGGACGTGGCTGGCCTCGTAGGTGTCGTCGCCATCCACCATCACGAGAATATCCTCCTGAATGTGCTCGAACATCGCGGCGACAACGTAGCCTTTGCCCTGGCGCTTTTCCCGGCGCACCACCGCGCCGGCCTGAGCGGCGATCTCGGCGGTGCCATCGGTGCAGTTGTTGTCGTAAACGTAAATGCGCGCGGCCGGCAGCTCACGGCGGAAATCGGCGATGACCTTGCCGATGGTCAGCGCCTCCTGATAACAGGGAATGATGATGGCGATAGAAGGTTTGGCTTCGGGCATAAAATTATATTCGTTGAGCCGGGTTCAGCTGCACCAGATACCACGATTCGTATTTCGGAGCGGAGTGGGCGTCAAGCATTACATTGCGGGGATAGGTGAAAACAATTTTGCCGCCGACAAGGTCCAGCCAGGTTTTGAGGTCGGTCTGATAACGCTCCATCAGCCCGCGCTCCGTGACCACGGCGTATTTCAAATCCGCCGGCGGGAGACTACCACTGGCCAACGGCAGGCCCAGTTCAACGATTGTCCGGCGGCCGAAGGGACGAAACAAGCCGTAAGGCGTATCATGAAAACCGGCGGCATAACCCAAATGCGTAGCGTCCGGCGGCAACTGGTCGCGCAGAGGCGCCAGGTCATCGCGCAAGCCGGCCCAAAAATCATATTGATCGGCAATCTTGCCGACCGCCGCACTGCCGGTCAAGTGAGCGAGGGTTCGCGCCGGCACCAGCGGGCGCGTGGGCGTCAAAATAATCACCGGAATCACCATGACCGCCGCACCGCCCGCCAGCACGCCAAAAACTTTTTTGCGTTCCAGCACCGCCGCTGGCGGGCAACGGAGCAGCGCAACGAGCAGCAGCGGATAATACGCCGCCGCAATGCGGGGCGAATGGTCGGAGCCGAGCTTGGCGAGATACACCGCAAACGCCAGCCACGTCAGCCACGGCATGAGCCGCCACGCCCAGGGCAGCGAAATAGCGGCCGATGGGGAAGTGCCAGGTTTTAATAGGATGAGTCCGGCGAGCAACAGGGCGAGATAAATTGCGAGACCGAAACCCAGCCCTGCCGGGCCTTCGTAAGCCATTTCGCCAAAATGAACCCCCATGAACTCCAGATGCGCCTGCCCCAACCGATGAACCAAGGAGCTATGATTGAAGCCGGCCAGCAGCTCGTTGATATGCTGGCTGCCGGGCAAATAAGGCGGCTGCAAGGCATCCTTGGCAAACAAAATCACATTGGCCGCCGCCGCCCCGACCGCGCCATGGGTTTTGTTGCCCCATTGATCCACCGGGTCGCCCATCCAGTCGCCCGTGTTTTCCCAAGATAAAAAAGCCAACGGCAAAAACGAGCACCCAACGGCCAGCAGACCCACGAAAATAATTTTCCAGTTGAACCATGACACACGCGCCAGCACGGGCAGCAAAAGCACGCCCAACGGCAAGAGCAAAGGCAGATTGGAAACTTTCGCCCCCGTGAGCAACGCCGCCGCCAGCAGGGCAAACCAGAGTCCATCATGGCGGCGGGAATGATACGCGAACGCGGCAAAACCAATGGCCGCGAGCAGATAGTTCACCGCGTAGCCGTCATTTTGCAGGCCGCTGGATTGAAGCGCATAACAATAGCCGGACGGCAGCAGCCACATCCAACGCCGCGCGCTCCGGCCGTTCACACCAAGGGCGCGAAAGGCCAGAAACACCAGCCCCGGCATGAGCACCAACGGCAGCCAGTTCAACAGGAACAAGCAGCGGTCGCTGTGCGTCAATTCGATGACCGGCAACAACTGCCATTCAAAACCGGCGCTGCTGAAATCCAGCCGGTGATCCAGCGTGCCGATCCAATACCAGTGATGCGCCGACCACCAGTAAAGCAGGCGCGGCAGCCGGTAAGTCGCAGCATCGAAGCTCCACGGGTGGGGATTCACCAGCGCGGCCAGCAGCGACAAACCGACAATGAGCAGATAAATCAACGGCAGCGGCCGGAGAAAGCGGCGACGCCACTTGGTAAAGTTGACAGAGTTCCCGCGCGCTGAAGCTGTGGCCTTAAGCCAGAAATAAATTGCCACCAGCAATACCGGCAGCACCGCCAGGTGCCCCCAGCCGGAAAGCTGGCTGACCGCCGACAATCCCCAGCCGGAAAGTGAACACCACGCCGACCACAACAACCAACAGCCAGCCAACCGCAAGGCCAGCGGCAGGGCGCGATGATGGGACTGGTCAATGGACACGAAAAAAGTTAGCAACTGCGAAGGCGAATTAAAGCCTAATGTTCAGCGGGTGCCCCCAGCCAGACACGCCATAGGTCTTTCAAGAAAAGATTGTCCATCCGCGCCGGTTGACGGATGATTCTGCCGATATTGACTCCTCGGATGACTGACGCCCGCGAAACCAATCTGCCTCACTACGTCATCGGCTCCGGCCCGGCCGGCGTGGCGTGCGCCCATGCCCTGTTGCAACGCGGCGCGCGCGTGGTGCTGCTGGACGGCGGCTTGGCGCTGGAACCCGACCGCGCCAAGCTCGCGGCGCAGCTGGGCGCACAACCGCCGCAAAACTGGACGGCAGCGCAGCTTCAAGATTTCAAGGCCGGCATGACCGCCGGGGCCAAGGGCATTCCGCTCAAGCTGGCCTACGGCTCGGACTATTCCTACCGCGAAACCGATTTGCACCTGCCGGCGGATTATCCGGGCGTGGCGCTGCGACCTTCGCTGGGGCGCGGCGGTTTCAGTGCCGTGTGGGGCGCGGCGATGATGGCCTATTCCGACAAGGACACCGCCGACTGGCCGGTGCGCAGCCGCGATCTGGCGGAACATTATGCGGCGGTGGCCAAGTTGACCGGCCTGTCCGCCGTGCGCGATGATTTGGATAAAATATTTCCGCTCCACGCGGAACCGACCGCGGCACTGGCCTTGAGCCAGCAGGCGAACATTCTGCACACGCGCCTCGAAAAAAATCGCGCGGCGCTCTCGGCGGCGGGCATCCATTTCGGGCGGGCACGGACCGCCGTCCGCGCGGGCGAAAACGGCTGTGTCTATTGCGGTCTGTGCATGTATGGCTGCCCTTACGGCTTCATCTACAATTCCGAGCAGACGCTGCGGGAGTTGCAAAAAAATTCAAACTTCACCTACCGCCCCGACGTCATCGTCACCGGCCTGCGGGAAACCGGCGAACGCGCCGTCATCACCGGCTATGACCGCACGCGCCGAGCGCCGCTGGAATTTTCCGCAAACCGCGTGTATCTCGGGGCCGGCGTGGTGGCCACGGCGAAAATCGTTTTGCAATCGCTCGGTATTTACGACCGGCCGGTGCGGTTGAAGGACAGCCAGTATTATTTGTTTCCGCTGCTGCTCACGCGCAGCGGCGGGGATGTGACGAACGAGGCGCTGCACACGTTAAGCCAGTTGTTCGTGGAAATTTTTGACGAACGCGTCACGCCGCGCTCGGTGCATCTGCAAATTTACAGCTACAACGACCTCGTTGGTCAAGCCGTGCGGCAATCGTTTGGGCCGCTCGCGAAAGTGCTGGAGCCGTTCGCGCGCGGGCTGGAAAAACGCCTGCTCATCGTGCAGGGCTACCTGCATTCCGACCAATCGTCGCAAATTGCCGTCACGCTGAAAAAAGGAAATCCCGACCGGCTGCAATTATCCCCCGAGCTGAATCCCGAAGTGCGCCCGGCTATCCGCCGCGTGCTGCGCAAGCTCACGCGGCACGGGCGACAGTTCGGTGCATGGCCACTTGCGCCGATGTTGCAGGTGGCCGAGCCCGGTCGCGGTTTCCACAACGGCAGTTCGTTTCCCATGCGCGAAAATCCGGGCGAACTGGAAACGGACACGCAGGGCCGGTTGCGCGGCTGGCGGCGCATTCATCTCGTGGATGCATCCGTGTTGCCGGACATTCCCGCGACGCAAATCACTTTTTCCGTGATGGCCAACGCGCATCGCATCGGTTGGCACACGGCCAACCAGCCGGTTTCCGAACCATGAAAAAAATCTGCGCCATCACCGGCAGCAACGGCTACGTCGGCGGCTGCGTCAAAAATTATTTCGCCGCGCTCGGCTGGGAAATCCGCGAACTCACGCGCCGGCCGGAACCGGGCAGCCATGCCGAGGCCTTTCAGCTCGGCGCGGACGTCGCGCCGGCGGCGCTCGCGGGCGCGACGGCGCTGGTCCATTGCGCGTATGATTTCCGGCCGCTCACCCAAAAGGAAATCCACGCGGTCAACGTGGCCGGCACGGAAAAATTATTTTCAGCCGCCCGGGCGGCGGGCGTGGGGAAAATTATCTGCGTTTCCACCATCAGCGCGTTCGCCGGCTGTCGTTCGCTTTACGGCCAGGCGAAATTGGAAATTGAAAAAATCGCGCTCGCCCACGGCGCGCAGGTCATCCGACCGGGACTGGTCTATGGCGACGGGCCGGGCGGGATGTTCGGCAAACTGACGGCGCAGGTGCGGAAGTCATCGCGCATCCCGCTCATCGGTGACGGCTCGCAAATCCAGTTTCTCGTGCATCAGGAGGATTTGTGCGTGTTCGTGGAACGCTGTGCCAACGGCGAGGTGGTATTTTCCGGCAAAATTTTGACGGCGGCGAATGCGCAACCGTGGCCGTTCAAGGAACTGCTCCGGGCCATCGCGCACGGCCAGGGCAGGGAAATCAAATTCATCCCGCTGCCGTGGCGCTGCGTCTGGGCGGGTTTGAAAACGGCGGAGGTGTGCGGGCTGCGGCTGAATTTCCGCAGCGACAGCCTGGTGAGTTTGATGCACCAAAATCCCGCGCCGGATTTTTCGGCGAATGCCGCTGTGGGATTGATTTGCCGGCCGTTGGAAATCGGCAAACGGCAAATCTAAACCGATTTAGTTCGTCGCCGGTGGCTGGCGCTTAACGGTCTTCAAACCCAGCACGCTCATAAAAAAACTGGAGAAGACGGACTGGATGCCGAGCAGAATCAGCGTGGCCGCCGGGATGAGCCGGCGCAGATTTTCCTCGGTGGACGGCAGCAGCCCGAAGTTCGCCTGTTGCCACAGCCACAACGCCCGCGCGAACATCACGAGTCCCGCGAGCAAAATCAGCAAGCCGGCGACAATGCCTTTTTCCAGCGTGAAAGTTTTGAAAACGCGTGACAGCTTGGGGTCTTCCGGCAGCAGCCCTTCGGCGATGGCAAAAACTTTCGTGAAAAATGCGAACGCCACCAGTTGAAAGCCAACAACGACGCTCATGCACGCCATCATCAGCGTGCCGACGTTTAATTGGATGCCGCCGAGTTGGATGTCCTGCACCGCGAGTGCGGCGGAAAAAATAATTCCCAACGCGGTCAAAAAAATTCCCGGCACGAGAAACAGCCAGCGCGGCGAATAAATGAGCATGAACCGCAGATGCCGCCAGCCGTCGCGCCACGGTTTCAAATGCGGCGGCCGGGAGCGGCCGTCCTGGTGCAGCGTGATGGGCACCTCGGAAATCTTCAGTTTTTTCAGCGTGCCCTTGATGGCCATCTCCGACGCAAACTCCATGCCGGTGGTCTGCAATTCCATTTTGTAATACGCCGTCTTGGTGAAGCCGCGCAGGCCGGAATGAAAATCGTGCGCGGGGCATTTAAAAAAAATCCGCCCAATGGTCGTGAGCACGGGATTGCCAATCCAGCGGTTTTTCCACGGCATCGCGCCGGGCATGATGGTGCCGCCACCCACCGGCAGCCGGCAGCCCATGATCAACTCGTCGCCATGCTTGAATTTTTCGACGAACCGGTCGGCCTCGGCAAAATCGTAGCTGTCATCGGCGTCGCCCATGAGAATCCATTCGCCACGCGCGGCCTCGATGCCGCCGCGCAGGGCGTTGCCGTAGCCTTTTTCCTTCACGGCCACGACGCGCGCGCCAAGTTTTTCCGCGATGGCTTGCGAACCGTCAGTGCTGCCGTTATCGGCAATGAGGATTTCGCCCGCGACGCCGGCGCGCTCGATGCCGCGCTTGGCTTTTTCAATGCAGCGCGCAATCGTCTCCGCCTCGTTGAGGCACGGCATGAGAATCGTAAGTTCGACGTTCTGGCTCATGTGGAAAGCAGGTTAAACATTTTGCGGCGCGCTTGGCGAGAACGGGTTTTAACGCAGCCGCACCAAAAGCCAGTCCGACGCCGGATCAGCGGCGCGCAGGCGCAGGGAAATGGTCTGCGCCACCTCGGCGTTCATTTGTGTGAGCCACTGCGCGGGCGAGGTTCGAAAAAAAGTTTCAAAGCCGTCGGGGTTCACCAAAATGTATTCGATGCCCTGCGCCTTCAAATCCGCCGCCCGGTCGCCGGGACAAACGTGAACAATCCGGCGCGCGCCAAACGGCTGCCACAGCGAAGTCTCCGGTTTGTCGAAGGCAACATAACCGAGCGTTGCCGTTTCCGCCGGCAAAGCGGCCAGCACCGGCGCGAACGCATTGGCGCGGTCGCGATAAACCAAATACACGTCCTCAATGCGGACAAGCCGCGGATGCGCCGCTTCGTGCGCGTGAATTTTTTCCAGAACCAAATCACGCGGAAACAATGGCCGCGGTGGCAAAATAATCAGCAAGCCGGCCGCCAGCACGAACACCGCCCCGGCCAAAACACGCCACCAGCAACGGCGCACGAGGGTTTCGTGGCCGGCCACCCCCAGAAAAAGCGCGAGCGGCAAAATATAATATGCCGCAAACAGCCGGCCGATGGCGGAGATATTTGATTGCGTCAGCAGCGCGAGAAACGCCAGCGCGCCCGCCCAGCGCACCGCTGCCGGCCAGGAAAATTCAAACGGCGCAATAATTTTTCCGCGCCGGACGGCGACCACCATCACGCTGATGCCGAATAAAAAAGTCAGGCCAAAGCCGAAGCCCGCGTGTTCTTCCATTTGCATTTGCGGCAGCGGAAACCAGCAACCGGGCTTTTCAATGAGCGCCTCCAGCTTGCGCGACAACGCCGGCGGGAGATGATTTTTCGCGAGCCGGTTCCATTCTTCCGCCAGCGGAAATACCGGCGGCACGGCATTTTGCAACGCGAGCGAAACGACGTTTGCGCCGGTGCGATAAACCACCGCGTGCGGCACCGCGCCGGTCGCCAGCCGCGCGCCGGACCAGTCGCCGGACATTTTCAAATTGAAATAAATCGTCGGCAACCCCGATGCGCCCACGGCCAGCGCGGCCACCAGCAGCGTCGCGAGCGGGCGGCGCAACATTATTTTCAGCGACGGCAGCAGCGCGACGAAACACGGCAGCAGCAACGGAATATTATTTGTCTTGGCCGACGTCATCAGCGCGGCAGCGAGAATGGACGTGAAAAAAGCCGTGGCGCAGCCGGTGGTCCGGGCGCGCAGGGCAAAGTCCACCGCCGCGAGCGCGAAGACCGCGCCGAACAAATCGTTGCCGATGCTGCCGGCCTGCAACAGAAAACCGTAGCCCGTCGGGACCAGCCACATCCAATGCCAGGCGACGCGCGGCCGCACGCCGAGCCGGGTGAAGACGCTGAAGACCAGCCCCGGCAAAAATAGAAACGAAATGAAGTTGATGAGGAACAGCGGGCGCGTTGATTTCAGGAGCGCAATCACCGGCGCGGAAATCCATTCGATGCCGCAGGAGCGATTGTTCAGCCGGTCGAAGCTGGTGTGAATCCAGTGCCATTGGCCGGCGGCCAGCCAGTTTAGCACGCGCGGCAAACGATAGGCCAGCGCGTCATAATTCGTCGGCGCATATAAAATACCGCCGAGAAAAACCAGCGCCGCCAAAATTAAAAATCCCAGCGGGAAGCCGCGCCGGAAGCGGCGGGAAAATTTTGGCGGATGCCATTTGGGAAAAATTGCCGCACCGGTTTTTTGTTTCCAAACCAGCAGCGCGGCCAGCCAGAGCGCCAGCGCGACCGCGTAGCCGCCGGCGTTCAACTCATGCAGCGCCGACAAAACCCAGCCCGCGCAGTTGAGATATGCGCAGAGCCAAATCCAGATGAGCGCCAAGGTCGGCATTTTGCCGGAGAGTTTCTACCGGCGGCGGTTTTGAAAGCAATCAAATTGGTTCGCTGATTTAAGGTTTGCGCCCGCGCCCAAAATCGGAAATCGTAAATCAGCAATTAAAAATTCAATATGCCTTCATTCGACATCGTCTCGCAGGTCAACTCGATGGAAATCGAGAACGCCGTCAACCAGGCCAAAAAGGAACTCGCCAACCGCTTTGATTTCAAGGGCAGCAAGTGGGAAATCATTCTCGAAAAAACGGAAATCAAACTCACCGCCGACAACGAGTTCAAGGTCGCCACGCTGAATGAAATCGTCATCGGCAAACTCGCCAAGCGCGGCATCTCGATGAAAAGCGTGGAGCAGTGCGACCCGGATGTTTCGCCGCTCGGCCACGCGCGGCAAAGCATCAAGATCAAAAATGGCATTGAGAGCTCCGTGGCGAAGGAAATTGCGAGCTTCATCCGCGAGAGCAAACTGAAAGTGACGACCCAGATTCAAGGCGACGAAGTGCGGGTGCAAGGCAAGAGCCGCGATGATTTGCAGGCGGTCATCGCCGCCGTGCGCACGCATGAATTTCCGGTGGCGGTGCAGTTCGTCAATTTCCGGGATTGAATTTGCGGCGGTTTGGCCGTTTCATTTTGACCATGCAGAAAAAAATTTCCGTCATCGTGCCCTGTTTCAACGAGGAAGCGGTGCTGCCGAAGCTGTTTGCGCGGCTCGGCGCGGTGGCCGCGACGTGGCAGGCTGATTATGAAATCATCTGCGTGGATGACGGCTCGCGGGATCACACCTGGGAAATCTTGCAGGCACAAAACGCGAAAGACCCACGCTGGCGCGGGCTTTCCTTTGCGCGCAATTTCGGGCACCAGACGGCGGTGAGCGCCGGGCTGCATTTCGCCAGCGGCGACGCGGTGGTGGTGATTGATGCGGATTTGCAGGATCCGCCGGAGGAGATTGCCCGGCTGCTGGCCAAATGGCGCGAAGGTTTCGAGGTCGTTTTCGCCACGCGCAAAAAACGGAAGGACCCGCTGCTGAAAACTTTTCTCGCGTGGGGCTTTTACCGGTTGCTGTCCAAAATGACGCCGCTGCCCATGGCGCGCGATGCGGGTGATTTCTGCCTGCTCGACAAAAAAGTCGTGGCGGTGATGAAGGCGCTGCCGGAGCGCAACCGCTACCTGCGCGGCCTGCGGACATGGTGCGGCTTCCGGCAGACTTCGGTGGAATTTGACCGGGCCGAGCGCGCCGCCGGCGAGGCGCAATATACCTTTCGCAAATCCCTCCGGCTGGCGATGGACGGGATGTTTTCGTTTTCCATCATGCCGCTGCGGCTGGCGACGTGGCTGGGGCTGGCGGTTTCCGCCGCGTGTTTCGTCGGCGTGATGGTGACGCTGCTGGAAAAGATTTTTGCGGAGGAGTTCACCAAGCTGGGTTATCCGCCCGGGCCGCACGGCGTCACGACGATGGTGATTTCCATTTTGTTCCTCGGCGGCGTGCAGCTCATCTGCCTGGGCATCCTTGGCGAATACATCGGGCGCATTTACGAAGAGGTCAAAGGCCGGCCGCTCTGGATTCTACGCGACAGCACCAATGTTGTCCCGCCGGAGAAGTCATAGTTTTTGTGAAGGTTTTCCTGCGGCAAAACAGACAGCTCCTGCTTTACTGTGTCATCGGTGCGAGTGGTGCTCTGGTGGATTTCACCGTCTATTCGCTGCTTGTGCGATCCGGGACGGTCGGTTATCAAGCGGCCAATGCTCTGGGCTATGCCAGCGGCACGGTGCTGTCTTTCATCCTGAACGCAAAATATAATTTCCGCGTGGCCGACAAAATCGGGTTGCGACTGGCGTCGTTTTGTGGCGTCGCCCTGCTGGGTTATGTGGTCTCGGCGACTGCATTGCAACTGTTCATCGGCCGCCTGAGCTTCGATAAATATCTGGCCAAACTCGTCACACTCTTTGTCGTCGTGCTGCTGCAATACAACCTGAACCGCCTGATTTCCTTCCGCAAAGCCAGCTGATGTCTCCACCAAAAAAAATCCTGATTGTCGGCGGTGGCTTCACCGGACTCACCGCGCACTGCGGCTCTCGGCGGGGAAAAATTATTCCATCACCCTCGTCGAAAAATCCGAACAACTAGGCGGGCTGGCGGGCGGCTTTCCGCTGCAAGGCACCTCACTGGAAAAAACTTATCACCATCTGTTTCTCACTGACACGGCGATTCTGAACCTGGTCCAGGAACTTGGCGTGGCGGACAAATTAATGTGGTGCGATAGCTCTGTGGGTATTTTTCGCGATGGGAAAATTCATGCGTTCAAGACGCCAATGGACTTGCTGCGATTCGCGCCGTGCAGTTTTCTCGGACGGTTGCGCACTGGTTTTGCCGCGCTTTTCCTCAAGCATCGAAAAAACTGGCGCGGCTTCACGCGCCAAACCGCCCACGCCTGGATGACGCGTGCCTGCGGGCGCAGCGCGATGGCGAGCATCTGGACGCCGCTGCTCAAGGGCAAGTTCGACCGCCACTTCGACCAGGTTTCGATGGCGTGGTTCTGGGCGCGCATCCACATCCGCGCCAACTCCCGCGCCGGCGGCGCCGGTGAAAAACTCGGCTACTTTCGCGGCGGCTTCAAAGTCATCACAACCGCGCTCGAAACGGAACTTCGGCGGCGCGGCGTAAACATCCAAACCGGCGCGACGGTGGAAAAATTTACGGACGGCGAGCGCGCTGCTTTCATCAGCGGTGAAAAAGTGCGGTTCGATTTCTGCCTTTTTACCGGCCCGTCGCCCGCGCTGGCAAAACTACTGCCCACCAGCGTGGCGTTCAACGATTACGCCGCGCAACTCCGCAGCATCGAGTATCTCAGTGCGGCGTGCCTGATTTTTACGAGCGACCAGAGCCTCGGTGATTTTTACTGGATTAACGTCAACGAACCCGATGCGCCATTCCTCGTCTTTATCCAGCATACGAACCTTGTGGACAAAAAAAATTACGGCGGGAAAAATGTTTATTATATCGGCGCGTATCTGCCGCCGGAGGGGAAAACTTATGCGCTGCCCGACGAAGAATTGACCAACCTTTGGTTTAGCTATCTGCCAAAAATGTTTCCCCAGTTTGATTCGGCGCAGGTGGATGAAACGCAAGTCTTCCGGTTTTCGGCCGCCCAGCACATTGTGGACACGGATTATGAGCAGAAGATCCCCGACTACAAAACCCCCCTGCCGGGCGTTTTTTTGGCAAACTTCGCGCAAATTTTCCCTGAAGACCGCGGCACCAACTTTGCCGTCCGCGAAGGCGAAAAAATTGCCGCACTTATCCGGCAGGCGGCACCATAAAACCCGGAGTTAGCACCGGGAACGTCAGAACTTCACAGTTTGCTCTCAAACAGGCTCGGCGCCGTCTGGCGGGCGAACTCGATGCAGCGCGCGAAGATTTCCGTTGGTGATTCACAAGTCAGAGCGAAGGCCGCCAGTTCGCGCGCCTCATCCAGCTTTACTCGGCGGATGATGTATTTCACCTGATCCAATACGGCGGGCGCGGCACTCAACTCATCCACGCCGAGACCAAGCAACAGTGGCGTAAGAATGGGGTCACCGGCGATTTCGCCGCAGACGCCAGCCCAGATGCCGTTCGCATGCGCAGCGTCCACGGTCATCTTGATGAGCCGCAAAATCGCCGGGTGCGTCGGCTCGTAGAGGTGCGAAACCTTCTCGTTCGTGCGGTCGGCGGCGAGCGTGTATTGAATCAGGTCGTTCGAGCCGATGCTGAAAAATTTGGCGCGCTTCGCCAGCGTGTCGGCAATGAGCACGGCGGAGGGAATCTCGATCATCGCGCCGATTTCCAGATTTTCCGCGAACGGAATGTTTTCGGCGCGCAGTTCGGCTTTGCATTCCTCCACATGCGCGTTGGCCCGGTTTAATTCGTCGAGACCGGAAATCATCGGATACATCATCTTGATGTTGCCCTCGGCACTGGCGCGGAGAATGGCGCGGAGTTGGGCGCGGAACATTTCCGGCTGCGCGAGGCAGAAGCGGATCGCGCGCCAGCCGAGAAACGGATTCATCTCCTGCGCGAGCTGGAGGTGCGACGCAAATTTATCGCCGCCCAAATCCAGCGTGCGGATGATGACCGGCTGCGGCTTTAGCGCGCCGGCGACCTGGCGATAAACTTCGTATTGCTCTTCCTCGGTCGGCAGCCGGTCGCGGTTGATGAAAAGAAATTCCGTGCGGAACAGGCCGACGCCTTCCGCGCCGTGCGCGAGGACGGCTTCAATGTCGTTCTGGTCCTCAATATTCGCGGAAAGGTGAATGGCCTTGCCGTCGAGCGTGACTGCGGGCTGGTGCTGAACCTCGCGCAGTTTTTCGTCGAGCGACGCCTTGATCTTCGCCAGTTGGCCGTATTCAAACAGCGTCTGGTCGGTCGGGTTGACGATGACGGTGCCGTTGTAGCCATCGAGCAACGCGTAATCGCCGGTCTCCAGTTCCTCGCTGATATTTTGCGCGCCGACGACGGCAGGAATATCCAGCGACCGCGCGAGAATGGCCGTGTGCGAAGTCTTGCCGCCGATGTCGGTGACGAAGCCGAGGACATATTTCTTGTCCAATTGCGCCGTCATGGACGGACTTAAATCATGACCGACCAGAATGCACGGCTCGGTAAGATGCTTCAGGTCGAAAGCATCTTTTACCTCCAGCAAATTATCCAGCACGCGACCGGTGAGGTCCCGCAAATCAGCGGCGCGTTCGCGGAGATATTCGTCCTGCACCGTTTCCAGCACGGCAATGTAGCGGTCGGCAGCAGTGTGAAAGGCATAGTCGGCGTTCGCCTTCTGCTCGCGGATAATTTTGATGACCTCCTCGATCAGCACGCGATCTTCGAGCATCAGCAGGTGCGCGTCAAAGATGTCGGCCTCGTTGGAGCTCATCGTCTGCGAGACGCGGCGCTGGACTTCGGTGATCTGCTGGCGGGTGCGAACCAGCGACTGCTCAAAGCGCTTGACCTCGGCCTCGATGCCGGCGGCGGGCAGTTCGCGCCGCGCGATGACGTGACGGGCCTGGTGAAGGAGCAAAACTTTACCCCGGCATACGCCCGCCGAGACGGGAATGCCGCGATAAATTTTTTCGCCTTTGACCTGCCCTGACATAAGATTTTACCAACAAATAACCGAGCCCGATGGCGTTGAAAAGCCTTTCCGCTCAAAAAGCGAAAAATTTCTGGTGACAATGAAAAAGCCCGCGCGTGGCGGGCTTTGAGATTCTTCGACTGCTAACGGCGAATTTTTAAAATTGAAATTCGCCAGTTAAAATTTTCTTCAGGCGCGTTCCATGTATTTGCGGGTGCGCGTATCAATCTTGATCTTCTCGCCGGTCTTGATGAACAGCGGCGCCTGCACGGTGATGCCGGTTTCGAGGATGATGGCCTTCTGCACGTTGTTCGCGGAATCGCCGCGCACACCTTCCGGCGCGTCAGTGACGGTGAGGATAACGCTGGCCGGAATTTCCACGCTGACGGCCTTTTCCTCAACGAAGGTGACGGTCACGGGCGCGTTCTCCACGAGAAAATCCTTCGCGTCGCCGACAAGTTCCGCCGTGAGTGTGACGGTTTCATAGCTTTCCGGGTCGGTGAAGACATAATCCGCGCCGTCCTTGTAGCTGTATTCCATCTTGGTGGTCATCATCGGCACCGGCTCGATTTTTTCGGTGGAGCTGAAGCGCACGTCGGACGCCTTGCCGGTGCGGATACTGCGGAGCGTGGCCTGCACGAACGCGCGCAAGTTGCCGGGCGTGCGGTGCTGGAAGTCGAGGACGACGGAGATGTCGCCGTTGTAATTAATCGCCATGCCACGGCGGAGATCGTTTGCGGTTGCCATAAAATTATTGGTCTGCGTTGTTTGCTCTTAAAATGAGTTGCACAGGATACCCGCAAAAAGGCTGAACGCAAGACGCTTTTGCCAGAATTGGCGGGATTCCTTGACGCCACAAACCTTTGTGTGTTACAAACAGCGAGCCACCATTAGCTGTGGTTTTATGCGTTGTCCCAAGTGCGGTTGTCAGGAAGATAAGGTTATTGACTCGCGCGCCTCCCGCGAAGGCGCGACCATCCGGCGACGCCGCGAATGTTCCGCCTGCCAGCATCGCTTCACCACTTACGAAGAGGTCGAGCACGAAGGCCTGATGGTGCTCAAGCGCGACGGCCGCCACGAGGAATTTTCCCGCGAAAAACTATTGTCCGGCATCCGCAAGGCTTGCCAGAAACGCCCCGTCTCGCCGAAAGCGATGGAAGATCTGGTGGACCACATCGTCGCCACCGTCACGGTGAAATACGAAAGCGAAGTCCCCGGCGACTTCATCGGCACCATGGTCATGGACGGTCTGCGCGAACTCGATGCGGTCGCCTATGTCCGTTTCGCCAGCGTCTATCGCCGGTTTGAGGAAGCGAAGGATTTTGTGCACGAAGTGAAAAAACTGGAGGCCATGCAATGATTGCCCTCCGCACCGACTGCCTGCTGTTTCAACTGACCAACGGCGAGAGCGTGCCCTGCTCATCGGAAATGATCACCGTCGAGATTGTTGGCGAGGCGGAAACCACGCCCGACCAGGAAATGCTCCGGCATGCCGCCGCCAGCGTGTTTCACTATTTCAAGTTCGAGCTGGAGCGCGAGTCCGTGACCGTTGCGGAATTTTCCCGCGCGCTCGAAAAAGTCCTCGCGCATCTCGGATACACGATACACACGCACGAAAGCAGCACCGCCGACCTCGTCCAGCTTTTGCGCGAGGCCGGTGACAGCCGCGAACTGCTGTTCTTCCCGCGCCTGCGGGACGAGCTCCGCGTCCAGCTCCGCCAGTCGCCGAGCGTCGTGCACTTTCGCGGCCTGCGCGGCTGCGTAAAACAGCTCGCCGGCGTCCGCCGCTGGAGCAGCCGCTGCGAAGAGTTGCAGGATCAAATCGTCAGCTACCTCCGCGAATGTCTTTCCGCCGAGCCGGAGCCGGCCAAATGCGCGCTGGTGGTGGAGTAATTTTCAAACACGAAATTCACCAATTAACACGAAGTTTATTGGGTTGATTGGATGTTCGCGCAGTCCGAAAATAATTTGTGAAAATTAGTGTGACTCGTATCTAAATTTTTCCCATGAGCAAAACCCTTTTTGAAAAAATCATCGCGCGCGAAATCCCGGCTCAAATTGTGTTTGAAGACAATCTCGTGCTCGCCATCCGCGATATCCAGCCGCAGGCACCGACGCACATTTTGATTTTTCCGAAGAAGCCACTGCCACGCATCGCCGAAGCCACGCCGGATGATCACAAATTGCTCGGCCATCTTTTGCTTAAGGCCGCTGAAGTAGCGGAATCAGCCGGCCTGAAAAAATCCGGCTACCGGCTCGTCATCAATAACGGCGCGGACGGCGGTGAAACCGTGCCGCACCTGCACTGCCACATCCTCGGCGGCCGGCATCTCGCGTGGCCGCCGGGTTGACCGCCAGCGTCGCGCGAACCTTGCACGTGCCGGCAAGTTCGTTTAGCTTCGCGCCATGTCTTTTTTTGGCAAGTTGGGTCTGGTTACGCTGACGGCGACGGCAATGCTCGCCGTCAACGGCTGTCTGCCTTCCGATTCCAGTCCGCAAGATGAGGAAAAGGAGCCGCATTTCATTCTCGGCAAAAGCCGCGTCAACGCGATGGATTACGCCGGCGCGGTCGAGGCGTTCAACGAGGCGCTGGAGGCCAACCCGCATTCGGCCTCGGCGCATTTCCAGCTCGCGTGCCTGTTTGACCAGAAGGAATCCGATCCCGCCGCCGCTGTTTATCATTATCAAGAATTTCTCCGGCTGAACCCACAAGCCGATAATGCCGAGGTCATCCGCCAGCGGATTTACAGTTGCAAGCAGCAACTTGCCGCCGACGTGCTGCCATTGCCGAGCGCGCCGGCCGCGCAAAAACAACTAGAAGACCTCGCGGAAAAAAACCGCCAGTTGCAGGATGAAAATGAAAAGTGGCGCGCGTATTACGCCGCGCAGCAGGCCGCGCCCAAAAATGTGCCGACGCTGGCCAACCCTGCGTCCGCCGGCAGCGCGGTGCCGGATGATGTTTCCGCCGCGCCGGCCAACCCGCCGCCCACCTCCGCCGCCACGACGGCGCATCCCGCGCCAAAACCGGCGAAGGCCCGCACTCACACCGTCGCCGCCGGCGAGACGATGGCCGCGATCGCGCGCAAAACCGGCGTCAGTCTTTCCGCGCTCGAAGCTGCCAATCCCGGTGTAACGCCGAAAAAGCTCCACGTCGGCCAGGTGTTGAACCTGCCGTAATATTTTTCATGGCCGCCCGCCTGAGTTTTTTTGCCATCGCCATATTCTGGGTGACGATGAATGTGCTGCTCTGGCGGGCGGAATTCGGCACGCAGGGCGGCGATTTGCCGGTGCCATTGCAACTGGTGTGGCGCAAAATCCTCACCGCGCCGGATGCATCTTCGCTGACGGTTTATCAAAACCACGAGCGCATGGGCTACTGTGAATTTTCCACGAGTGTGGGCCAGGAAATGTCCGCCGTGGATGCGGACCGGCCGCCGCCGGAAGGCTTGATTAAACATGCCGGCTATCAGATTCATCTGGCCGGCAACATCGCGCTCGGTGATTTCACGAACCGGGTGAAGTTTGACGGGCACCTGCAATTTTCCACCGACCGAAAATGGCGCGAGGTGGCTTTGAAAATCAGTTCCCGCCAGATGGCCGTGGACATCCATTCGCTCGCGACCAACCAGACGGTGCAGTTGAAAATCAATGCCGACGGCAGCTTGCTGGAACGTGACCTGACCTTTGCCGACTTGCAAAATCCGAGCGCCATCGTCCGCGCGCTGATGGGGAACGTCTCCGACAATCTTTTCGGACTGCTGGATTTGCCGAACGCATTCGCCGCCGCCGCACCGCAACAACTGGAGTGGCACGCCAGCCGCACGCGTGTCAAAATCGGCACCGAGGCCATTCCGGTTTATCAGCTCGAGACGAGCCTGCTCGGCCGCAGCGTGGTGTTAGACGTGAGCACGCTCGGCGAAATCCTCTCCGTGGAACTGCCGGGCAATATCAGCGCGCGGATTGATGAATGGGGCAAACCATGATTGAACTCGACCATCTCGTAAAAAATTTCGGCGACCTCGTTGCCGTCAACGACGTTTCCCTGAAGCTCGGCCGGGGCGAGTTTTTCGCGTTGCTTGGGCCGAACGCCGCCGGCAAGACCACCGCCATCAAACTGCTGACCGGCTTGATCAAGCCCACGTCCGGCACCGCGCGCATCTGCGGCTTCGACATCCAGGCGCAGGCGCTCGAAGCGCGGCAACGGCTGGCGTATGTGCCGGATTTTCCGTTCCTTTACGACAAGCTGACGGCGTGGGAATTTTTCCGCTTCACCGGCCAGCTGTTCCGACTCGACGCGGCGCGCATCGAAAAAAACTCGCGGGAGCTGGTCGCGCGGTTTCACTTGGGCGAATTTGTGGACCGGCCGCTGGAAGGCCTTTCGCACGGCACACGCCAGCGCGTCGCCATCGTGTCAGCGCTGATGCACGACCCGGAGGTCTTCGTCATTGACGAGCCGATGGTGGGCCTCGACCCGCAGCACGCGCGCGTGGTGAAAGACGTTTTGAAGGAACGCTCGTTGGCCGGCATGACGGTGCTGGTCTCCACGCACCAATTAAGCATCGCCGAGGAGATGTGCGACCGCATCGGCATTATCAATGGCGGCAAGCTTATCGCGGTCGGCACGCACGAGGAACTGCGCCGGCAAAGTGGCAGCACCGGCGCGCTGGAAGAGGTTTTCCTCTCGCTTACCACTGCGGCTGACAACGGGCGGTGAATTTTCCGGCTGGTTTTGCATTGCCTCGAACGCAGCGCGGTTTAACTTGTCTTTCATCGTATGAAAACTTTTTTGGTGGTTCTGCTGGCGGCCGTTTGCGCCGGCCGCATTTCGGCGCAGGTGAATATCGAGCTGTCGCTGGAGCAGGAGCAGTTCCTGCCAAGCGAATCCGTGCCGCTGGCGGTGAAAATCACCAACCGGTCCGGCCAGCAGCTCCACCTTGGCGCGGACGCGGACTGGCTGACGTTTAATGTGGAGTCCGTGGATGGTTTTGTGGTGCTTAAAAACGGCGACGCGCCGGTGCGGGGCGAGTTCAATCTGGAAACGTCGCAGCTCGCCATCAAGCGCGTGGATTTGCAGCCGTATTTTTCGCTGGGCAAACCCGGCCGCTATCGCGTCACCGCCACCCTGCACATCAAGGACTGGGGCGTGCAGATTGCCAGCGCGCCGAAAGCCTTCGACGTGATCAACGGCGCGAAGCTCTGGGAACAGGACTTCGGCGTGGTGACCGGCACCAACGCCGTGCCCGAGGCGCGCAAATATATGTTGGAGCAGGCGAATTATCTCAAGGAGCAGCTCCGCCTGTATGTGCAGGTCAGCGATGTGGCGGAGGCGCAAGTGTTCAAGGTGACGGCCATCGGGCCGATGGTTTCGTTCAGCCACCCGGAGGCGCAGGTGGACCGCCAGAGCCGGCTCAACATCCTCTGGCAAACCGGCGCGCAGGCCTTCAGCTTCGTGATGGTAAATCCGGACGGCTCCGTCACGCCGGTGGAATTCTACGACAATATTTTTACGCGCCCGCGCCTCGGCGTGAATGACGACGGCGACGTGATCGTGGTGGGCGGCACGCACCGCGCCAAGCCGGCCGAGTTAACGCCGGTCAAAGCGCCGAATGAATTGCCCAACGCGGTCGAGCCAGCCGCACCGGCGGCGAAGAAATAAATTCCGTCAAGTTGCCGCCGGGAAAAGTTCCCCGGCAAAACTCTGCTGCCGCAGCGCCTCGAACAACACCAGCGCCGCGCAGTTCGACAGATTCAGCGACCGCGATTCCGCGTTGAACATCGGGATGCGCAGCCAGTGCTCGCGGTGCTGCTCCAAAAGTTGTTTCGGCAAACCCGCCGTCTCGCGACCGAATACGATATAATCATCCGCCGAAAATTTCGCGTCGCTGTAAAGTTTCGGGCCGCCGCATTCCACGAACCACAGTTTTGAAGTCGCGGGAATTTTCTCCGCGAACGCATTCCAGTTTTTCCAGCGGTGCCACGTCACCTGCTGCCAGTAATCCATCCCCGCGCGCTTGAGCTGCGTATCGTCGAGTTTGAAGCCAAACGGCTCGATGAGGTGCAGCGTCGTGCGCGTGGCCGCGCAGAGCCGCGCCACGTTGCCGGTGTTCGACGGGATTTCCGGTTCGAGTAAAACAATGTTCATTGTATTTGCCACAGAGACGCAGCGACCCGGAGAATTTATTTTTGTTTTTTCTCGGTGGCTCTGCGTCGCTGTGGCTTTTTGTAAAAAACTTTCCACAGCACCAGGCCGTGCGCCGGCGCGCTCATGCCGGCGGCGCGGCGGTCCGTCTTCGCGAGCATCAACTTGATGTCGCCGGGCGAAAATTTTCCGAAGCCCACCTGCACCAGCGTGCCGACAATCCCGCGGCACATCTTGTAAAGAAAGCCATCGCCGGCGATGACGAACGTGTATTGCATGCCGGACCGCTTCACGTCGCAGCGCGTCAGCGTGCGCACGGTGCTTTCCATCTCGTAGGGATGATTCGCGGCGAAGGATTTGAAATCATGCTTGCCGACCAAATATTTCGCCGCCTTTTTCATCGCGGCGTAATCCAGCTCGCGCGGCACGTGCCACGCGTGGCGTTGCAACAGCGGATTCATCGCGTGATGGTTCCAGACGAAATAACGATACTCCTTGCCGCCGGCATCGAAGCGCGCGTGGAAATGCTTTGGCGCCCGCGTCGCGTGCAGCACGCGGATGTCGTCCGGCAGAAACGCGTTCAGCGCGATGGCGAGGCGCGCGAGGGGAATTTTGCATTCGCCCGGCGGCACCTCGAAATGCGCCGCCATGCCGAGCGCGTGCACGCCGGTATCCGTGCGGCTGCTGCTGTGGAGGCGCGGCGCGCTGGGAAAATACCGCGCCAGCACGGCCTCGACCTTCTCCTGCACGCCGGTGCCGATCTTCTGCACCTGCCAGCCCTGGTAGGCCGTGCCGTCGTAGGCGATGACGAGTTTGAATTTCACTTTGGTTAAATTGTTGAACCGTTGAATCGTTAAATCGGAAGCTGCTTCAACGGTTCAACGCTTCACTGCCCCATGTCGAGATAGCTTTGCAGCAGAATCGCCGCCGCCATTGCGTCCACTTTTTCCTTCCGCTGGTCGCGGCGGACGTTGGCCTGAATCATCACCCGGTTCGCCATCGTGGAGGTCAGGCGCTCGTCCCACGTTTTGATGGGCACGGTCACGGCGGATTTCAGCGCGGCGATGAACACCTCCACCTTTTGCGCGGCGGGACCGTAGCTGCCGTCCATGTTGCGGGGCATGCCGATGAGGATGAAATCCACCTCCTTCTCCGCGAGGATTTTTTTCAGGCGCACGAGAAATTCCGCGAACGGCTCGGCCGGGATGTATTCGAGCGGCTGCGCGAACGTCTTCGTCTCGTCGCTTACGGCGACGCCGATGCGTTTGGTTCCGTGATCGAGGGCGAGGATGCGCATGACGCGCAGTTTTGCAGCAAACGGGAAAAAATTCAATGACTCGAATCACCCGAATTTTTCCCCGGGGAATTCTCCCGGATTCCCGAAACGCCTGGCCAAACAACGCTGGACAGCCGCCGGCGCGCGAAATAAAGTCGCCGCATGAAACCCCGTCTGACCTTCTGGCTGGTGCTTGCCCTCGCCGTCACCGGGCTGGCTTATTTCGCGGCGGAGACCAATCGGCCCGCCCGCCGCCTGGCCATTGACCCGCGCGCCTACCAGATGCAAGCCGCCGTCCTCCGCGACCAGGACCTGCAAAAGATTGCGACCCTGCTGCAACAAGGCGTGGACGTCAACGCCCCCATCGGCTGCGGCACGTATGCCCCGCTGGATGGCGCCGTTTCGACCGGCAACCTGGACCTGCTCAAATTCCTGCTCGCGCATGGCGCCAAACCGCGCGGGCGCGAACTCGCGAACGCCGCGTTTATGGGCGGCGATCCCGAGACCGCCGTGAATTTTGCCAAAGCCTTGCTGGCCGCCGGCGTGAATCCCAACGCCACCAACGATTACAGCACGCCCCTGACCTCGGCGGCTTACCGGGAGAACACGGATTTGGTCGCCCTGCTGCTCGCGCAACCCGGCATCCAGGTGAATGTGACGGATGTGGATGGTTATACCGCGCTGATGTGGGCGGCCGAACACGCGTCCACGAGCATCGTGGAAATGCTGCTCAAGGCCGGCGCTAATCCCAACCTCGAAAACCGGCGCGGTCAGACGGCCGCGTCTTTGGCCGAAGACGGAATTACCGCGCGGCAGGCGATTATTTCCAAACTGCAGGCCAAACCCAGATAAGGTCTTAAGCAACTGCGGCTTTCGCTTCGTCCGCCCGCTTTTCTCCTCGTTCCGTCGGCTAAACTCCTCATTCCCCCGGCTAAAAAGCGGCTGCACTTCCCTTTTTTACTCGTCCCGCAAACGTTGCGGGATGTCCCTGAATATTTGCGGGACGTGCCGCCAAAGTTAAGGGAAATGCCTAGTTTTTTATGGGAAATCCCCTGATTGCTGCGGGATGTCCCGCCATGTTATAGGTAATGTCCGTAAATGTTCCGGCACATCCCGCATAGTTTGAGGCGCGTCCCGCAGAAGTTACGGGATGTCCCGCAAACTTTGCGGGACGAGCAGAAATGCCGGGGCGCGACGCTAAAATCCCGCCATCCCGGGGTTTTTACCCAAAAACACGAGCAATCCACCTAAAACCTCCCGCATAAACCTATGGCCAAACAAGATTTGATCGCCAAGAGCGATGTCGCCTTCGCGCAACAACTGCTATTGTTCAAGTTGAACATCGGCAAATACGCCACGCTGCTGGGGTTGACCCCCGAGCAGGTGGCGGAGCAGGGGGCCGATGCGGATTATTACCAATTCGTCGTGCAATCCCAGCAGGAGATCCTGACTCATGCCAAGGCGAGCAGCGTTTTGCGCAAAACCCTGCGCAAGGGCGATTCCCTGCGCACCGGCCCGGACGCCAAGCCCGCGGCGGATGCCCTGGAGTATCAGCCGACGGCGCCGGTGCCGCCGGTGGCGTTCGGCATCGAGGGGCGTTTCCGCCTGCTGGTGCGACAGGTGAAGGCCAGCAAGCATTATACGCGCGCCATCGGTCTGGAGTTGGGCATCGAGGCGGTGGACCACGCCGGCCCGGACCTCGCCACGGTGCAACCGGTGCTGACCGCGACCGTCAACGGCGATCATGTGTTGCTCGGGTGGGATTGGCAGGGCTGGCGCGCGTATCTGGATTTGTGCGTGCTGGAGGTGAACCGCCACGATGGCCGGGGTTTTGTGGCGCTGTTCAGCACCACGCGGCCCGGCAGCGTGGACGCGACGCCGTTCCCCGCCGCGCCGACGCCCTGGCAATACCGCGCGATCTATCAGGTGGGGAATAAATACGTCGGCCAGTGGAGCCAAGTGGTGAGCGTGCTCGTGCCGCAATAAGGGGAAACGGCGCTCGACAGGAATGGGCGGGGAGGAATAGAGTTTCAACGTGAAGCCCCTTGTTCGATAATTCTCAGAACACATGCGCAAGTTTACAAAGTTTTTTTTGCTTTGGATGCTGCTGCAGGCTTGTGTCGCTGGATTCTTGAGCGGGAGGCGGATAAACCGCGGGCCATTGCCATACGCTCCGGTATTAAGCACCCGTGCAGATTTAGCTGGTATCAAAACGGCTCTGGATGCATTCGCCGTTGATTGTGGACGTTATCCAAAAACATCAGAGGGTTTGGCTGCACTGTTGAGTTGTCCAACTAACATTTCCACTGGACTATGGCATGGCCCCTATCGGGAAGAAATCCCTCAAGATATGTGGAAGCATGATTATGTATACCGTTGTCCCGGCATACATAACACGCATGGCTTTGATCTTTATACATGTGGTCCCGATGGTATCAGTCAGAGCGGCGGCGCAGATCTCGACGACATCAACAATTGGGATACAACCTCGCCTCATGGCGGATTTTTTTTAGATTCAAATGAAGACGTTTCGGTAACTTTTGAGATCCTGTTGTCGCTGCTGCCAGTTTCACTTCTTGGCGGAGTTCGAATGCTTGCCTCAATTTCTTCTTCGCGCGTCCGCGTCTCGATTGCCCAAAATCCGTTAGCGCATATCATTTGGTTTTTGGTAACGGCGACAGTTGTTTTCTATTTTCTGAATTTTGTGCAGCACCCTCCAGTCGGTCGTTAATACTTTTCCGGCGGCGAACAGGGTTGGAGTTCAAGCTTCAGCTTGTCGGGCGGGAAACACGCTCAAGCGTGAGCGCCTAGGGAGACAAACGGCGCTGGACAGAAACGGGCGGGGAGGAATAAACCCATATTTCCCAAATAAGCTTCACAAGCTGATGTTATTGACTTACACTGAAGCCGCATAAACAAAGGCTTTCATCTATGTCCAACCAACAAAAAACGGCGAATCCAACGGGTGCAGGTAAAAAACCGGGTCTGCGG
>CAISYZ010000237.1 GCA_903889895.1 uncultured Verrucomicrobia subdivision 3 bacterium
CCCCCTCCTGCTGCTTCTACCTCGAAGCGGAATCAACAGCTTGACGAAACCCTGAAAAAACAGTCTTCTTTGCCCGGAAGGTGCAGCACTTTTCGAGCGCCGCCCGCCGCACTTTTCAACCGCCGTTTACAGATGGCAAAAAATGCGGTTAAGATTATGGTTTTAAACCGCCTTTTCTTATACCAATTGGATCGGTTTAGACTCATTTATCTTTTGCCTTCCCTAAAGTCTTTTACGATTTGAACTTGAACCGCAGTTTTCGGTGATACGACTGGCGAGATTTCCAAGAAGGCAACGAAGCGCGTCCGTTGGTCACGCTTGCCATCTAAATGATTCCATGCGTAAGCGCACTTTGCCTTTGGGTGATTATGTAGATCAAAAACCTCAACATCACCTTGCCAGATGGTTTGGCCGTTAAAAACTTCGTGAACAGGCACGGTTTCGCGCCAAGTCGCCCCGCAGTTGTGCAACTGTGAAACTGCAACTTGAACTTGTGCAATGTAATCTTGTTTATTCACCGCAACACTCTACCAGTTCGGCAACGTCCACGCGCTAGATTCAACGCCAGCGGCCTGTGCTGGCGTCATGCGAAGCGCGCCATGCGTCCGAACAAAATTATAATACGCGAAATTCATCGCCACGGCAGCTTCAAAGCTTTCAACCTATTTGCTGAAGCGTTCGTTAGCCGAGTCAGACGGCTGCAATCCAAGACGAATTTTATTCGTTGGCAGCAGGTGGCAGCGGTGGATAAATAAAGTCAGACGGCATGGTCGCTGGCGGTCGAAATTCCAGAGCACTGCCCCAATCAGGATTCGGTTTCGGGCCCATATTCAGTTTCAAAGCACCTCCAGCAGTCACTTCGGCGCGGGTAATCCAAGGACGATTGAGCGGCTTGCCGTTGAGCGTGGCGGACTGAATATAAATATTTGTAGCACTGTTATTCTTAGCTAAGACGGTAAATTCACGACCAGGGAAATATTTTGAATCCAGATGGATGACCGCCTTGCTCACCACAGGACTGCCAATGGCGTAAATTCCGCTGACGGGATTCACCGGATAAAAACCCAGCGCGCTGAACACATACCACGCAGCCATCTGACCACAGTCCACATTGCCGCAATGACCGTTTGGCGTGTCATCGAAAAACGAGGCCATCGACTGGCGAACCCGGCGCTGGGTCTTGAAGGGTGCGCCCACGTAATCGTAGAGATAGGCGACATGATGGCATTGTTCATCGCCCTGAGCGTATTGTCCGATCATACCGGTGATGTCGGGGAGAAAGGGAAAGAAGTTTGAATCCGCGAGAAACAAGCCGTCCAATTTATTTATGAAACCTTCTTCACCGCCGTGAAGAGCAATCATACCCGGCACATCATGCTGCACGGAGAAGAGATATTGCCAGGCATCCGCCTCGGTATATTCGTCGTTCACCAAAGTATTGGGAGCGAACGGTGATCGCCATTCGCCGTTGGCCTTGCGCCCGCGAAAGAATCCGGTGGAGCGGTCGAACAGATTCCGATAATTTGCCGAACGCTGGTAAAATGATTTAGCGTCGTCGGCATGGCCAAGCGTCTCGGCCATCTTGGCAATTGTCCAATCGTTAATCGTATATTCCAGAGTCTTGGAAGCTGCTCCTTTTTTGGGCTCAGAAGCCACGTAGCCCAGTTTTTTGTAGCTATCCAAACCATGACGGTCCTGCATGGCGGTGTCGCGCATGGCTTGATAGGCCGCCTCTGCGTCATAATCGCGGAAGCCCTCGAAATACGCCTCCGTGATCATGTCCACGGAATGATAGCCGATCATGCACCAGGTTTCATTACCCCACAAAGGCCAGATCGGCGTCGAATGCTGACCGAGTTCCTGATAACCGGCCAACATGGATTTCACCATGTCGTTGATGCGGCCCGGTTGTTGAATCGCAATCAAAGGCCACTCCGCCCGATAGATGTCCCAAATGGAAAAGGTGCTGTAGTTCTGGAAATTTCCGAGGTGATTTTTTTGATCCAAGCCGCGATAAGTTCCGTCCACATCATTGAACAGCGTCGGCGCGTGGCAGGACAAATACAGATTCGCGTAGAAAGTGGACCGGATATGTGAATCAAACGACTCCACCTCGGCAAAGTTAAAAACCTTTTGCCACTGCTGCACTGCCGCTGCGCGCGTCGCCGCGAAGTCCCAACCGGGAAGTTCAGCCGCGAGATTTTTTCGGGCTCCTTCGATGCTTGTGCCAGAGATGGCGACTTTGACCAGGACAACTTCATCGGCTTTTGTGTGATAATTTACAAACGCCTTCAGATTTTTCCCTTTCGCCTCCATCAAATCATTGGTCAATCGCTGACCGTCACATTCGACACCGAAAGAATCAAACGGCTTGGAGAATTCCATCACGAAATACACGGTCCGGCTGCCGCCCCAACCTTCGGAAGTCCGGAAGCCACTGATGGTCGTATGGTTTTCAACCTTGATTGACGACTCGGTGGTCTTGCACATGATTCCATGAACCAAATCCAAGACGAAGTGCGCCTGGTCCGAGGCCGGAAAGGTGTATTGGTGAAGTCCGCAGCGCTCGGTAGTGGTCAGTTCCACATTCACTTTCGGAGTTTCCAGGAAAACCTGATAATACCCCGGCGTAGCCTTTTCGTTTTGATGCGAAAAGCGCGAGGCATAGCCCTTACCGGGCGAACCGGCGTCCAGAGTCACTTCGCCCACCGTAGGCATCAACATAACATCGCCCATGCAACCGCAACCCGTTCCACTCAAATGGGTATGGCTGAAACCTAGAATGGTGGAATCTGAATAATGATAACCCGAGCATCCGTCCCACGTATCGAGCCGGGTGTCGGGACTGAGTTGAACCATGCCGAAAGGAACGGTCGAGCCAGGAAACGCATGACCGTGACCATCAGTCCCGACCATCGGCAACGGCAGGTCAACGGGATTGATCCCGCCCCAAGCATGGACGGCGGCAACCACAACAATTGCCTGAATGACAGATAGAGTTTTCATATAGGTTATTGATATTTCATTTACTTTATTTAGCTTCGCTGGCTGGGACAGATTCTATCAGCTGAACAACCTCTTCAAAGTGCCCGGTGTAGTATGCTCGAACGTAATTGGCCAGAAACGCGTGCAACTTATTAGTTTCTTCAGGATGCGTTGCGATTCGCTCCAAAAGCCGTTCGCGAATCGCACGAAAGACTTCTTCCTTAATCCAATAACTATTTTGATAACGCTGCATCATGGTGGATGCCATCGCCATTTTATCGAAGTCAGGCGTGGTCAAATCCCGCCGCCACGCAGCGCGATAAACTTCCAAGGCCTCCAGCCAGGCAGCCTGCGCGTTTGTATTGAAAAGTTCATGCAGCCCTTTCCAGCCAAGTTTGCCGAGATCGAATACAGGAACCACCGACGGAATCTTTCCATCCTTGTCCTGGTAATCGAGCAAACAGACTTTGAAGTCAGTTTTACGGTCGCCATTATAGTGATACTCAATGGTGTCAATGTATCCATCGCCATCGGTATCGCTGTATTTCACCACTTCGCCAACTTCTTTTGCGGTGGGACGATGGGTGGGTTCGCCGACGCCGCCATGAAACTCGCTATTTTTATCGACATTCCATGCGCCCCATTTGGCGCCGTAAAGATGAAATTTCCGGTCAAAAACTCCGATGTAAAGCTTGCCGCCACCAGAACCATTTAGGTCAAATTCTCCTCGGTCGCCCAGGCTGTCGGACTGCGGATTGCCATCGAGTCCCGGTGTCAGGTGTTCGGCATTGTTAATCCGGGCTGTTGAAAAGATGTCAGCCGGCAGACCCTTTGCGTTGTGATTATTGGTGGTGGGATTGAGCAATTCCACCCGCTCCCAACGGTGGTCGTCACCATCCTCGTCAAAGACGAAGTTGATAAATTTCCACTTGGTGTTAAAAAATGTTTCATAGCCCTTGTCGCGATCCATGTAGATGAGTTCGTTGAGGCGACGCCATTCGTTATGATAGAAACAGGAATCGAACTTCGGATCGCCGGCGAAGTGGGACAACGGATGCACCATGTGACTGATATCGACCCGGGTTCCAGTTCCAAGGAGAGTCATATCAAACGAAGACTCATTGTCCTTGCCGGAATTGCCGTCAATGTCGTAGGTGACAAAACCGTAATCAACCACCGGCGCAATGTCCACATTGGTTCCACGAGGCAATTGGGGAGAACACCAACGTATTGCCATGTTGGCCACACCCTTGCCTTCCTCATCGTAAAATGAAAATGGGTTTTCCCAATTGATACTCGGATCGGTTAATGCGTAAGCCGGAGCATGGGTTTTGACAAAGTCATTATTGCCATGGTAATTCGGCAGCCAGTTGCACGTGCCGGTGAAATCCCAACAATTGAAATCAAATTTTTGCCAATCCATCCAGCCCAGCACGCCGTGCTGGTCATGGTTGATAAAAATCATCCAGACCGGATGGCCGGTTTGATTTTTTTTGGTCGGCCCCCAAGTCTTGGGATTGATGACAAAGGCTTGGACATCGGGAATCCCGTCGCCGTCCATATCACACCATTTAATGTTGATGTCTTCCGGTCCGTCGTAAATTCCATCGCCATCCATGTCCACCTGAAGCACGCCGTTCACCAAATCTCCGCGCAAATCATCCGGTTTCATGTGGCCGCCCTCGTCCAGCCAGCGAACCCTTTTTCCATTCCACCAGCGTTCGATGATGTTGGGTCCGCCACCACCGATGTTGAGATGGAGCACCTCTCCGTCCGACGTCTTGGAGTGGAGCGAAGTCCGATGCCAATCCGGCGCATTGTCCGCGAGAGCAGGAAATGCACACATTGAAATCGCAGCCGCACAAATATGAATGCGAATTTTTTTCATTGGTTCGCAGCAGCCTCTTTTTCGAGATAACTCTTCCACTCATCGAACGAATGGAAGTCCAGCCCCTTTGACCAACAGGCACCGCAGCGGTAAATCAGCGGTTCGCCCGGCTTGACTTTGACCAGCAGGAGATGGTTCAGCTTATCCTCGGCAAACCCGACGATCAGTTTCGGGTCAATGACCACTCCCAGGCCGATGTAGCCATGGTCAAGACTTTCAGATTCCCAGTAAGCCATGATACCATTTTCCGAGTTCTTGAAAAATTCGCCAAACGTATTTTTGCCGGTGGCGCGTTTGGCGATGCCGATACCGATTGTCAGCTCAGGCAGGTCGCTGGTGAAAACTGATTCCAACCGAGTGAGATTACTTCCTTTCACCAAGGTGAAGGTGCGCGATTCAGAGACTTCATGCCCGTCCGGCAATTTCCACGGCGCGTATTTGACGATGAACACCGTGCGATCGCCGCCGGTTTCCTTGATCTCGTAAGATTTCCAGTGGCCGGAAACCGAGAGAGATTTTCCGTCCCAGACACCCAAGCCACCACATCCACGGCTGTGTCCGACACCGTAGAAATCCAGTCCTTCACCGTGGTCTTCGTGGTAGTTGTCGGCTTTATACCATTTGTCAATGATGGGATAGCGGACTGACTTCACCCAGACATCAATGCCGCTGCCGGTAGGCTCGGACACTTCCAGTGCCGGACCATATATACGGTGGGCAATGTGGTCATTTTCCCAGGCAATGTCATCCTTACGCTGAGGAATGTATTTTACTTGGGCAATCGGTTGTGCGGTGGCCGCCGCGTCTCCCGCCCGGGCGGGCATTGACTGTTTCAAACCGACTATTAGTGCGAGCAGCAACAGATGTTTTGAAGTTAAGGTGCGAATTTTCATGGCTGAGATTCTCCGGCTTTTAGAGAGAATGATTTTTTGATGTTCAGACTTTTGATTTCGATATTCCCCGACACCGGCTGATCCGCGCCGTTGTGAATTCGGATGCCCGAACTGCCTGCCTCAATGACGATGGCTCCGTTGCCGGACAAAGAAACGAGGATGTCCCCGTCGTTCCAGGTTTTACCAACGAGCGCGAGCAGCGTGGATCCTCCGGCCACGGCACTGCGGCAACCGAAGGTGCCTTCCAAGCTTGCACCCGCTGCTTCCAGCTTGCCGGGGTTGGCCAGACTGAGGACAAGATCTTTGCCGTCCCCGTGTGTCAACTGGACGGCTACTTCCTTTCCGTCGGCAGAAAGTTTGACAAACTGGACCGACTGCACACCCGGCTGATTTTTGAACGGAGCATACACGGCCACGAAGACGGTGTCGTTGGCTTTACGCCGCTGGATCAGCATGGGCATCTTTTTATCTACGTCAGTTTCGAGCCCAAGACCCAGCGCTTGATAGACTTTCGCACCGGCGGGCGAAGGCGAAAGCCAGAAATCTACTTTACCACCGCCGGGTTGAGTCAGCCTTCCGTGAACCGGCTTCGTGTCCGCAATCAACTGTTTGAGATCTGTAATGTATTTGTAGCCTTGATGCGGCACATCGCCTCCATTGGGTTCATTTTCAAGCCGCTGCTTGGAAATGAGGGCGTCAGAACTCGTTTTCAGTTCGCAGTCGAAGGTCAGGTCGCCCCAAAGATGCATAGTCCAATCAAGCAGATTGATTGGCGTTTTTGTAACATCCTTCGCAAGTCGGTTCTCGTCCCTCGCTACACGGAAGACATCAATAATGCCGTGCGGAGTCATCACCACCGTGCGGCGCAGCCGGGCTGGGCATCCGTCATCAATCAATTTTCTCTCAAGATTCCCGGCGGTTGATTGAACCACGGACAGGCCGAAACCTGAAAAGCCGAATTCCATGTGCTTGTCTCCGGAGTCAAGGCGTTGGGACTGAGTGTTGAGGGTAACGGTATTGTGGGAAACAGTCTGGCAGGCCCATTGTTGGTAGCTGTAATGCCCGTAGCCAGTGGTGCCCGTGCCTGGAAAAGCATCTTCTCCGTTAGCGAAGAGAATAAGATTGAGCGCGTCGGGATGATGATGCCCCGCGCCGGATTCGGATTGGTCATTCTTTAGCAGGCAAGTCCAATCACTTTCTGTGTTGCGCAGAACTGCCAGGCCCGAAGCCCTCAGGAAACTGGATGCTTGCGTTCCGTCCGACGTCGCGGTCTCCAAACTAGCCGGGCCATAAAGCAGCGCATTGTTGAAGCATCCCCGGTCGTCCTTGTTTGGAATGCCGCGCTTCAGATTCAAACCGGGCTGGCTATACAGCTTATCAAGAAATTGCCGGTAGGCAGCGTCCGGATACCAGTGACTTGCCAGTTCACAAAAACTGGCGGAATAAGAATCCAAGATAATCTCGCCGCCATCATTGAGCCGCGGCATGTGATAATTGGGCAGAACGATGCACACAGGCAGGTCAAAGAGTTTTTTGAAAACTGGCATCTTATACAAATCAATACCCACCCTCTTGGTGGCCATCGCGGCTCGGACAAATGCCTCCAAGGGATAATAATAATAGCTGGGACTCAACTCGGAGGTAAACCCATCTTCATTGATGTATCCATGGCCGAGCATATCGAGCAGGCCACAGTTTGGGCTATTCAAGCCGAGGTTCACCAACTCTTTGTCTCCGAACGCGACCCCAAGGACGACCGAGCCAGTGGCATGCCAAATCCACCAGTTGCCGCCCGAAGGATGAAGCCGCATGATTCGCCGCATATAGTCACGGGCGGGTTTCCACAAGCCATCTTCGATTTGTCGCTGCTCCGCTTGGCTTAAAACACCGGAGCCGGCAAGCGTGTCATAACTGAAAGCCAGTGAGGTGAGCAGATCGCATTCGCTAATTGTCTGATCGCTGGCGCGTCCGGCGGTGGCATCCGCTTGATCGCCAAAATTGACTCGGGATTTGTCGTGGAGTCGGTAAGTCGGATATTTTGCCGCGAGATCAAGAAAGAAGCGCTTCATCGCCTCGGCATATTTGGATTCGTCTGTCAGCAACCATGCGGTCGCCAGCGTCCCCTGTTCGTCAATCGCGCGTGACTGAGCATACCAACGCCAGGCCACATCGAGCAATTCTCCCTGATGCGTGGTCTTGCAGACGGGGCAATAATGATCATGAGGCTCTTTGGGATTAAATTCCAAACGAACTCCCGATTTCGGGCAAACATACCAATGCGCCCAGCCGGATTCTTCCTTTGGGAAGAGCACCGGGTCTTTCACGATTTTATCGGCATCCTCAAGAAGCTTGAGCAATGCCTCCTTAGCCCATGGTTGCGTGCTAACCTTTTCTCGGGCAGCCAATACTTCATCTTTGTCCATCAGCAAAAACGGACGCTGCGGCAATTTGAAATCTACAGGCACCTTGTCGGAAAGTGTCGGCGCCTCAGCCTTCAGGTGAGGGAGGAAAGCGGCAAGGGCTACCAGAACTACGCCAGCAACTCTTGAGAGCGTTGGAAATTTGTGTTTTGGCAAAAAAGTCGTTTGTAGAGAGAATTCCGTCATTTTATGTTTCATGCCTTAATTACTTAGTTAAAATGTTGGCTGGATACACGGCCAGCGACGATAGCGCTTACGGGGAAACAACCCGGTAGAAGCGTTTAGTAGAGATGACAGAAGCCCTATCGGTGAAAGTCACGGAGTTTCCGGTTATGTTGGTCACGCTTCCTGGCACGATGGCCCACGACGGCTGTGAGAGATTTGTTGTTGTCTCCACATGATAATTAAAACCAGAGAGGCTGGCATATAAAACAGTTGCTGATCCGTTGGTATTAACAGTAAGACCGCCAATGGTTGGCGGCAGCGATGCGCTGACATAAGCAGCCAAAATGGGTTTCAAAAGGTTGGCGGCTTTGGTCTGCCCACTGGCGGACGGATGCGTTCCATCCAAATAATCCCCGGAACTTAACCAAGTCGTTGTGTCAATGTAATGCACATGGCTATCGCCCATGGCGACGCGGGCATTCACTGCGGCAAGTGTCTGGGCAGCCTTGGCACCGGAAAACGGACGCATGGCGAAGATTTCGGCATTCAAATACTTCGCTCGGACACCGGCCATAAAGTTTGTGTAGTCACTTTGAAATGTCGCGTCGGGAACACTAAAATGGTTGTCGTTTTGACCCAAGTTGATAACTACAACCTTCGGCGTGTAGGTGTTAAAAGCCCAACTGGCAGGCGAGGCATAGCCTAGGGGTTGCAGTTTGAAGTATTGAATGTCCATGCCAGTTTTGTCAGCGTTATAGCCATAGCCAGTGACTAGTGTGATTCCCGGATAGGCCATTTGGGTATGTTCACAGTTCAAACCTCCCGAGCAAATCCAAGCATAGGCGGAGACGTCCTCCTGCGGATCTAGGAAACCGCAAGTAATGGAATCACCGATGAACTCAATCAAGGTTGGTGCAACTGTCGGAGGGCTAGTGGTGGCACCTTGATTCAAGCTTATTCCCTGAAAATTGAACACGTAAGAATAATCCTGCCCCGCAGCCACACTTAACGTATGTATTCCATTAGCCAATGGCGTGGGAGTCAAATTCAGGGTTCCTGTCACGTTTGTATAGCTGGTCCAATTACCGCCATCAATTTTGACATAATAATTATTCGTATTACCCAGGCGGATTTTCACCGCAGTTCCGGAGAAATTGACCTTTATATAAGCGCCGACCCAGTATGCCTGATATTGTGTCGGATTGCTGAAGTCCCAGCGCCCAAAATACTGGATGTTCGTATCGCTTAACGAGCCATCCGGCAGCGCCCAGGCGGAAATTGCGCGCAGAGTCAAAAGAGTGATCAATGTGAAGGATTTGTTGGCGACTTTTTTGCGCAGGCTATAAATCTTGCAGAACAGTTTCATTGATTGATTAATGTTTGAATTATTTTGTTGAAATGGTGGCCGGACAGACGGCCACGCCGACAAAGGTGTCGGCGCAGCCGTAGTAGAGAAACCATTTCTCTTGAAACAGGGACAATCCTTCGGTGAAGGTGGTGCCTTGCGCATATTGGCCAGATTTCTCCCAGTAGAGTTCCGGTTTGATGAAGGGGTGATCCAAACGGGTGATGAGTTTGGTGGGATCGTCGGCAGCAAATAAAGCCTGTCCGCCCGTATAGACGCCCTTTGACAGCTCCGGGTCGCCACCGTAATGGGGATCGCTGTTCTTGCCGTTGTAAAACACGACGATGCCATTGCTGGTGAGCAAAGGTGACGGCCCGATTTCATTTAAATTGCTGTCGAAAAAACCGCGCCGGGTTCGCAACACTTGTAACGGTTTGCCATCTTTGCCTTCGACCGGAACCCAGTGGATGAGATCGTCCGAGTTTGCAAGGTTGACCGTGCTTTCGCCAAAATACATCCAGTATTTCCCGTTGATCTTGGCGGCAACGAGGCGTCCATCTTTCACCTCGTTCACGATGGCTGCAGATTTGGTCTGGACGCCGCCAGTGATTACTCCATCCAGGTTACCGCCGTGGTCGTTTTCATACTTCGTGCCAGTGAATGGCGATCCGTATTTAGTCCAGTGGTGCAAATCCTTGGAGCTAGCCAAGCCCACCCGCCACTTTCTGCCATTGGGTTGGAGTCCCGTGTATTGGCTGTAAGTGAGGTAATAAGTTCCATCCAGACCTTCCGTAATGCGAGGATCCTCGCAACCGCCGGTCCATTCCCAATCTTTCTGACTGTCGTCGGCCGGATAAAAAACTGGGGCGGGTTCCTTGACGAAATGAATGCCGTCCTCACTGACCGCCAACCCCAGGCGCGTGGTAAAGCTGCCGATGCCAGCCTTGCTGGAATCATCTTCCGCCCGGTAGAGAAGATAAAGCTTCCCATCGCGCACCACCGAAGCCGGATTAAAAGTATGCCGAGCCTCCCAGTGAACCGGCTTTTTTCTCATCGGACAATCAAAGACCGAGTTGGTATCCGGCTTGATCAGGGGCATGGCTTCATCTGGTCGGATAAAGGGGCCGAGGGCCCAAACCGGCAGATTAGTTTCCGCCGCCGCCAGCGAGGTGCCAAGACAACCAAGAATAATTGCAGCGATGAAAACCAAACTTAGACGGGAAAATAATTTCATAAGGCCTGGTCAACCGGTTTTAGGCATCCACGCCCAATTGGCGTTGCATATCTTCCAGCGGCACGCCCTTGGTTTCGATCACCATCGTTTTCACCCAGACGAGTTGCAGCACCATCATAAAAGTGAAAAACGCAAACACATAGCCCGGCGCGAATGCGGTGACCATCTGCGGAAAAAATGTCGTCAGTAGCGCCGCAAACACCCAGTGCGTGCCACAGCCTAATGCCTGTCCTTCGGCACGGTGGCGGTTGGGAAAGATTTCCGAAATATAAACCCAGATTACGGCGCCCTGGCCCACGGCGTGCGCGGCGATAAACGCAAAAATGCACGCCGGCACAATGGCGTAATGCTGTGTGAAAAACGCCCACGCCGTTAATCCGAGCGACGCGATGTAACCAAACGAACCGATAAAAAGCAGCGTGCGCCGACCAAGCCGATCAATCAGCCACAGCCCGACAAAAGTGAAGATTAGGTTTGTGATACCGATGCCAACGGATTGCAGCAGGGCGGCTTTCTCGCCCAGCCCGGTCATCTCGAAAATGCGCGGCGCGAAATACAACACGGCATTGATGCCGGATAGCTGGTTGAAGAAGGCGATCAGGAACGCGAGTAAGATCGGCACGCGCAACCGCCTCGTCAAGAAAGCGGAGGCAACGGTTTTTTCGGAGTAGGCAGCGGCCATTAATTCATCAGCATGGGCTTCGAGTAGCGCTTGACTGGAATCTGGTTTGATTAATTTCAACACCTTGAGACCAGCTGCGCGATCTCCCTTTCGGCTAAGCAACCACCGCGGGCTTTCCGGAATACCAAAACACATCGCCGCATAAATGATGGACGGAACCGCCGCGATACCTAGCATACAGCGCCAGGCATTCTCGCCGCCGAAGTGAGCAATGACGGCATTAGACACAAACGCGATGATGATCCCGAAAACAATATTGAACTGGAACATTCCCGCGAGCCGCCCACGATACGCTGGCGGCGCAATCTCCGAAATGTAAAGAGGCGCAGCCACCGTTGAGACTCCGATGCCGATGCCGCCGATGACGCGCGCGGCGATGAACACGCCCACGCCGTTGGCAAAAGCGCAACCGACGGCGGATAAAATATACAGCAGACCAATGGCCAGCAGCGTGGGCTTGCGGCCAAACTTATCGGTCGGCCAGCCGCCGAACAGCGAGCCGAGCACGGTGCCGTAGAGCGCCGAGCCCATCGCCAGTCCGTGCATGCCCGCGCTTAAGCCCCACAGTTTTTGGATGGTCTGTTCTGCACCGGAGATGACCACCGTGTCGAAACCGAACAAAAATCCCGCGAGGGCCGACGTGATGGACCACAAGAAAATACGAGCTTTCATGATATAATTTCAATTTTTCAGCCAACAATCTGGCTTACCTCAGTGCACCAAAGTCATCGGATCAAAGTTCAGATATGATGGTGGAAAAGTGGACGGCTCGACGCCGAGTGAACGGTTGGGCGTATTTCCCATTTCTAGTTCAAGCGTCCCACCATTGGCGATGTCCGCGTGGCAAAACCAAACTTGATTCAAATTTTTTCCATTGAGCCGGACACTTTGAATATATTTGTTGTCCTTGGAATTATTCCGGCAAATTACTTTCAAAGTTTTGCCATTGTGTAATTGGATGGTTATGCAATCAAACACCGGGCTGGCCAGATTGTAAATCGGCACGCCGGGCGTGACGGGATAAAATCCCATCATGGAAAAAACCACAAACGAACTGATACCGCCGCCGTCCTCGTCGCCGGGCATGCCCAGCGTCGTGTCAGTGAACCAAGTGTCGAGCAACATGCGAACGCGCTTCTGGGTTTTCCACGGTGCGCCGAGATAGTTGTAAATGTAGGGGATGTGCAGGCTGGGTTCATTGCCCATGGAGAATTGTCCGACGAGTCCGCTGGCATCGGGAAATTTGAACCAGAAATCGTATTTGCTTCGGCCCAAGCCTTCGCGAAAAAGCTGATCCAGCTTTGCCTCGGCTTGCGCGCGGCCACCCATCAATTCAAACAAACCTTGCAGGTCATGCTGGACATCCCAGTCGTAGGTATAGCCATTATTTTCTGTGGTGTAATCGCGTCCACCCTGGCCGCCCGACCAGCCGGGTTCAAACGGTTCAATCCATTTTCCATCGGCGTCTTTCGGCCAGGCATGACCTTGATCCTGACGAAAAACATTTTTGTAGTCGGCGGCGCGCTTTAAGAAAAGTTGCCGGTCTGCAGCGTTGCCGAGATTTTGAGCGATTTGCGCCGTGCACCAGTCATCGTAACTCTGCGCCTCGGTGACCGAGATCGCCTGCCGGCGTTCGCGCGGATGCACGCGGGCAACGGACTCCGTTTCCCCCGGCTGCAGGGCGGGCATATAACCATGCTCATTGAGAAAATCATCCAAGGAACATTTGGCTCCCCGGCGCCATGGCAGCCAGGTTCCTTCCAGCGAATTCTTGCGGATTCCAGCGTAGGCGGTGGCCAGATCAAAATTGGTCACTCCTTTGGCCCAAGCGTCAGCGACCCACGGCGCAATCGGGTTGCCGGTCATGCACTCGTGGTTGCCCCAGAGAACGGCGAAGGTGGGCATCCAGCCCGATTGCTCATACATGCGGACGAAGGACTGGAGTTTGTCCGCCTCCATCTCCGGATTCAGCAAGGTTTGCAAAGGTTCCAAGGCGCGGTAAGTATCCCAGAGCCAGTTATCCACATAAAACGGCCGCGTGTCTTGATGCACCTGGTGGTCAAAGCCGCTATAATATTTTCCGTCCTCGGAAATATTCACCATGCGTTCGTAGCAGCGATAAAGCGACGTATAGAACACGCGCTTCTGTTCCGGCGTGCCGCCCTCGACTTGAATCTGGCCAAGCACAGTGTTCCAACGATCGCGCGCAGCCTCTTTGATTTTAGCGAAATCCCAAGCCGGAATTTCTCTCTGCAAATTCTTTTTTGCCTGCTCAACGCTGATGAAAGAAATGCCATAGCGAAACTCTAAAACTTTTTGTCCGTCCGTCGCCGCTACCGTCAGGCGCTTTTTATCTCCGCTGCCACTGGCTTGGATGGTGACCGGCGCGCTGAATTCTCCGTAAACAAAAGCGTGCATGACACCGGGCGACATTTCGCCTTCGCCAACGATGCGTTCCGATCCCGAAACACTACCGTCACTCGCGCCGGAAAAATCGCCGCCCCGGCGATTAGCCAGCAGCACCGTTGGCTTGCCCGCAGGGAACGTGAACCGGAAATAACCGCAATGTTCCGTCGGGGTAAATTCCGCACGGATCAGCGACTCATCAAATCGCGCCGAGTAATAATAAGGAGTTTCCACTTCCTGATCATAGGCTGCAGGACGATCCCAAGCGGCGGCTTCCGGAGTGCCGCTTGCCGGCATGAGCCAGAATAATTCGCCGAGCCGGTGGGATAAAATGGTCAACGGGAAGGAGTGTATCTGGCCATCCAGTTGATCTTTCCGCACGGGATAGACCCGAACCATGCTATTGGGCAGAGAGACTGTGGGGCGAGTCGGTTCGAGCAAAAATCCCTGACCGCCCATGGCGGGATCAACATATTCAACTTGGGCGCGGCCTTGCAAAACCACACCAACCAAGGCCAGCGTAACCAGCGGTAGAAGAAATTGTTTCATCGTTTTGCAGTTTTAGTGAATTCGTGGCTAATATTCTGGTAAAGCTCATTGTCGGCAGAAATTTCACCGCGCAGAATTTTCCCAGCCTGTCCCGTAAGCCACAGGTAATGGTCACTGGGCAGATTTTCGTAAGTAAGGAATTTCGCAGGCGGCTGATTCTGTGGCGGCTGGCTCGTGCATTTGAAAATAGCCGTGCCTTCGTCCATCTCATCGAACATGGCGACGTAAATCATTTTCGCTCCAGACTGAATGGACGTCGTCATCATGCCCCAATAAAAACGACCTTTTAATCGGGGAATGGCCTCGAAGGGATCGCGGTGCTTGGACAAATTATACCAACTGAAACCGGGATAAACACACGGAACGTAATCCAGTTTTCGGTCGACGCACCACGCCTGATCCGCTTTCACCTGCGCCCCGTAACGGTTCATTTCTCCATAAAGACTTTCGGAAAAGCGCCCCACCATCCACGGCATGATGATATCCGCCTTGGCCATGATGTCGTGCAAGTATGGGTCTGGCGTTGTGTCCGCGCGTAAATCACGGAAATAATTTGGCACGCTGAGCATCACACTACAGCCGCCGTATTGCGGATCGTTTTTCAGAAAATCCAGAAGCTTTTCAAGGCCAATGTCGCGAATGTTGTAGGGCCGGTCAGAGAAGCCAATGCCCCAGATGGCGACGAGCGGTTTGCCGCGATGATAGAGGTAAGGTTGATTCGTTCCTTGCGAAGTGATTTTGAGTTCATCCACCAGCTCCTTCCAGTCTTGAATCAGCGACGAACAGTCTTCACCGGGTTTTAGGCCGGAGAGATCATACATCACTGCGATGGCGCGGTCGTGTTTTTGCGCTGCTTTGAGTGCGTGCCCCATAATTACCCGGCTTTCGGCCCGACTTTTTTCCGTGCGGGTCACGTCAAAAAACCGCTGCATGAACACACCATCAATGCCGTATTTCTGCATCCAACGAAAATGCAAATCCACCGTGCTTTCATCCCACGAACTAAACCCATATTTCCCAAATAAGCTTCACAAGCTGATGTTATTGACTTACACTGAAGCCGCATAAACAAAGGCTTTCATCTATGTCCAACCAACAAAAAACGGCGAATCCAACGGGTGCAGGTAAAAAACCGGGTCTGCGG
>CAISYZ010000238.1 GCA_903889895.1 uncultured Verrucomicrobia subdivision 3 bacterium
GCCGCCGCGTCCGCCACGGACAATTTTTCGCGCACATTGCCGGAGAGATACTGGTCGTCGGTCTCCCATTGGTTGGTCTGGGGATTCAGAAAAATGACACCTTTCAAATCCGGCAAAAATTCCTGAATCGGTTTGTTGAGCAAATCGGCCATGTGGTCGAGATCAACGCAACCATGCTCGTTCAAGGTGACGAGCAGCGCCTCCTTCGGCGTGCCGACCGACTCGACCGGCTGGCGATGGTGAATGGTCCGCTCGGTGAAAATGGTCGCTTTGGTTGCCCGCTTGGTTTCGTCGTTGTAATTTTCCAGCGAGAGCAATAGCGGCAAATCCGGGTCGCCGTCGAAGGCGCGTTGGTTGGCGCGAAGATTTATCGGACCAAAACGCCCCGCAAAACGGTCGTAAGCCAGATTGAGTTGCCGCCGCGTCTCGACGATGCGTTCATCGGCGCTGCCGTCCATCTGCGCCCGCAGGCAATCCCGCACCGTATCGCGCACCGGAATCAAATGCCGGATGCGTGAACGCATCTCAGCCGGGAGATCCGTCATTGGCCGCAAAACATTTTCCTCACGGATGCAGACCATCCCATCGTGCAGACAGTAGGCATTGGGCTTGATGAAATCGGGCGCGGGTATGGTTTCTTCAAGCGCCGGTTCGGCGACCTTGTGGGCTTGCGTCTGGTAAATTCCCTGCGGTAATTTTTCAATGGCTTCGGTGAGTGCGTCCGCCAGTTTGCGACCATCCGGTTCGAGCGTCGGCTCGTTGCCACCATACATCCCGCCATCAAGCCGCATTTTGCCAAGCATCATTTCCGGGCGTGCTGCGAAGTATTCGTTAATGGTGAACGCCTCGCCGATGTCGTTGGTAAAACTGGCGGTTTCTTTCCAGGCTGTGCCGGCGGGAACTTCGCCCGCACGCAACTTACGCAACATCACGATGTCGGTCGTGACTTCCGTGCCGGCATTCTTTTTGAAAGCATCGTTCGGCAAACGGATTGCGCCCAGCAATTCCGTGCGCGTGGACAGCATTTCACGCAACGTCGAATCCAGTTTATCCATCGTGCCGCGCGAAGTGATGAACATCAGCAGTCCGCCGGGCCGGACTTTTTCCAAAGCCGCCGCGAAAAAATAATCGTGGATCTGAAATTTATAACTGTTGAAGCGTGGATCGTGAACGGTGTAATCACCGAACGGGACGTTGGAAACGGCAAGGTCGTAAAATCCATCGGCGAGTTTGGTCTGCTCAAACGCCTGCGGCCGAATGTCGGCATCAGGATAAAGCGCCTTCGCGATGCGTGCCGTCAGGGGATCGATTTCGATGCCAGTGACGGTCGAGCGGCGGAGCATGGCTTCGGGCATGAGGCCGACGAAGTGACCGATGCCGCAGGCGGGTTCGAGCACGCGCCCGCCATTAAACCCGAACTGCGCGGTAGCGTGATACATCGCGCCGATGACGGTCGGCGCGGTGTAATGGGCGTTGAGAGTGGTGGCGCGGGCGGAACGGTGCTCTTCCTCCGAAAGAATTTCCGAAAGCCGGAATTGCTCTTTGCGCCAGTCGGGGTTGTCC
>CAISYZ010000239.1 GCA_903889895.1 uncultured Verrucomicrobia subdivision 3 bacterium
GCATCCCCGTCTCCCGGAGAATCTGCCGCCGGCTAACGCCATCCACTAACACTCTTCTGCGAATCTCGGCCCAGTCGTGCCTCTTGCGAGACATGCGTCATTGTTAATGAAGATGCCGCACTTTTGAACCGCCCGGTCACACACATGACCCCGCCGCACTTTTCAGCCGCCGTTTACAGTTTGGTTGTATTTGATGAGTTTCATGGTTTTTCTTTCAGAGTTCAGCGGCCAGTTCGGGATGATGTTCCTGAACAAACTGGAGCACTTTTTGGCGGATGTGTTCGCGTAAGAACCGGATCTCGCCACTGTCGCTATCGCCCGAGTCGTGCTCGTTGTATTCGTAGTCACCGTAGTTGTCCAAGTCCGGGTCGCAACGGTTCCAGGCATCGTCATTGATGAGCGCCGCCACGGCATCCACCACAGCGCTCAACGCACCACCGTCCGCAATGGCTTCCTGAACGAGTTCCGTCAGTTCTTCCGCCCCGACCCGAAACCCCTCATCACCGAAACGATTCACTGAGTAGTTGGCCCGGCCGTATTCAATCTCCGAGAAGTGAACATTGATCTCAATGCCGTCCTCATCCGATGATCTTGTGATGGAACCTTTGGGCCGGACTCGCTTGGTGCAGTTGAACTCGGCCCAGTCCTGCAACTGTTCGTAGGTCTCGCATTCGACTGGCGGCAGCTTGCCCGTGAACTTAAGCACCCAGGCCCGGACAAACGGATTGGCGGGCACCAGCTTCAACAGTTCGATGAAGCTGGCGTCGAACACCTCTTCGATGCGGCACTTGCGTTCGACTGGCGGAGGCAACGTCAATGTGTCACTCATGGCGGCCTCCCCGGTAGGTTTCGAGCTTGCTCAGGTTGGCGACGAACTTGTGCGGCAACAACTCGACGGTCTCTCGGTCCATGCGCGGTGCTTTCATGCTCCACAGCACATACAGGTGTTCGGCCAGAGCCGCCGCCATCAGGTTGGCTGACACCAGTTGCCGGTTCTGTGCCTGCACCTCACCGGTGCAGCCGATGGAGGCGGCCCGCGGATCACCTGAACGATCCGTGGTGATCTCCGGGTAATAAACCCTCGGATCACGTTCGGTTCCCAGCCATGACCGCCGATAATAATACGCCTCCGAAGAGTGCATCTCATTGGCGGCGAAGATGGCCTGACAACCGAGGTCATCACACACTTCCAATACTTCCAGCCGTGTCCGATGGTTATCTACCAAACACAGCAGCCAGTCATGGCGGTAGTGACGGACTTTGCCCTTGGCATACCACTCCGGCACGAACTGACAGCCGTATTTGTTTCCCAGAGCCTGCGCCTTGTTCTGGCCGATGTTGGAAGCATCAAACATCTGCCGGTTCAGGTTCTTGCGTTCCAGCTTGTCCCCGTCGATGAGGGTGATGTCCCCGGGTTCTTTGAGCAGACAGAAGGAGGGGACGATGGCCGATCCCACGCCTCCACAGCCAATAATGTAGTTCATACTTTTTCGTTCTCCTTGATGGTGGTGGCCAGCAGTTGGCCGACCTTATTCTTGGGTTTGATGGCCAGTTCGTATTGCTGCATCGCCTGGCCGGCAACGATATGCAGCTGGTCGAGTTGCGCCTCCGTCAACAGTTCGGCGAAGGATTCCTCGTCATGCAGGATGAGCGCCACCAACATCGCCGGCGTCACTTCATCCCCGTGTTCTGGATCAAGCCGCCGAAAGCTGCTCCACGCTTCATGCAGCAGCTTCGGTTTGATGGTGTTTTCCAGTGTTGGGCAGAGCTTGAGGTTTTGGACCAGTTGTTGGAATGATTCCCGGGCATTCATACGACGACCCTTTCCCATAACGCCGTGGAAACCTTGTCGCAGAGCGCCATCCAGTTGTCAGTCTGGATCGGCAAGGTCTCGAAGCTGTCCTTGGTCGGCTGGAACCGGAAGAACTTCTGGGACTGTTCGCTGGTCCGCATCAGATCCGCGTTCCACTTCGACTGGTTGAACTGCTCCAGACTGGCCTTCACGCACTCGAACGCCGTTTCCTGGTCGCCTGCAAACGCTCCGGTGCAGATGCGGCAGTCGTCATGCAGATTGGGCAGTGGCAGCCGATAGCCCCGGTTGTCGGCGTCACAAGCGAAAAGCCAGTTGCCTTCCACACTCACGATATCGTCTTCTTGTTTGGTCAGGACGGCGAACACCACTTTGACTCCCGGCGGCACCTTCCAGACCAGGGGCATCTCAATGTCCGTGGTAGAGGCAAACATGGGCACCATGACCTGATTGATGAGCTTGAACCGGGCGTGCAGCGGAATGCGGTCAATAGGCACAGACCAGAGCGTGTCGTTCAACCCGACATTGGCATGGACGAAGCCCCAGCCAGGGATGTTGAAGACATTGCGGATCGGGCGCGTGAGGTTCTCGGTCAATGTGTCCAGAACACTTTGGCCGACGTTCAACGTCCGTTCACTGACCAGACGTTCGACGAAGGAGCCGTCGGTTTGGAGGATGATTTCAGTCTTTTCCATAAAATGA
>CAISYZ010000240.1 GCA_903889895.1 uncultured Verrucomicrobia subdivision 3 bacterium
ACGGAGGCCGGCGACGAAACTGATACGGCAGAAGTTTTTGCGCAGGAACTTGGGTGCGTGCATCGTGCGCACTGACGTAATTGGCAAAGCGACGCACCATGCCCAACCGGTTGCCGCTCTGCACCGGCTTGATGCCCGGCCTTGTTGACCATCGAAGCGCCAGCTTTGTGGTGATGAACGATGCGCCTTCTTCTTGTGCAAAACGCACAAAATTGCGAAGCAAAATCTCCGTTACCCGCAGTTTGTATCCGAGCTGACGCCGCAGTTTTAAATACCTGTCCAAGTGGAGGCTCAACGTGTTCATTGCACACCTCCCGGCCAGGGCAAAACCAACCCGCGCAAAGCGTTCAGATCCACCTTCGCGTAAATCTCGGTCGTCTGGGGCAGTTGATGGCGGAGCACCTGACCGATCTGACCCAGTGAAGCTCCGTTGCCGAGCATCCGGGTGGCCAAAGAATGACGGAGCACGTGGGCACCCTGATGCCGGGAAAAAACCTGAGCCCGCGCAAGACCTATACGAACAACATTGTCGATAGAGGATGGGCCGGCCAAACCTTCATGCGGCGCATGCTTTTGAATGAATACGCGTCTGGACGAGCAAGCGGGCCGCGCCTTCTGCAAATAATCGACAAGAGCCTGGCCAACGTCATTAAGCAGCGGCAACCGATCCACCCGGGCACCCTTACCACGAATGAGCAACTCCCCAGCTTGCCAGTTAATATCATCCAAAGTCAGATAGGCCACCTCGCCGGCTCGCAACCCCAAGCGGGCTAGGAGCAGTAAAATGGCGTAATCGCGTTTGCCAATTTTCCGCCGCCGATCACAGCATCGCAGGATTTTTTCGACCTGCGCTGCTTCGAGATACCGCGGCAGTTCCGATAGGCGCCAGCCCGCCACGGTGGGAACGGCGGCAGCCAGGTTTGATGCAATCCGCCCATGTTGAAAAAGGAAGCTCAGAAAGCTGCGCAGCACGGCTGCCGTCAACTGAAGGGAGCGACGCCCACGGTTGGCCGAGTCGTGCAAGACAAAGTCGGTGATGTCCTTGGCTCGCAGTTTTTTCAGCCGCACTCTCCCGCTTGGAAAGCGGTGGAATAGAAAACGCCGAGCGGCGGGCATATACTGTCCGACGCTGGCCGGCATGAAACTGCGCTCCTGAAGCAAAAAATTACCGTAGTCCCGCTCGATAACCTCGATGTCATTACGGGCTGCTGCTGGTGGCGGGACAGGAATAGCATGCGACTGCCGTAAATGTAGGAGTAATAGCGTCATTGTTGCTTGATCGCCGCTGTGGCGAGAAACGCGCTTATAATGAGCTTGGAAGAAAATGGAAACGCGCTGCTCATCAAGTTGCCTGAGCCCGATGCCTTTTTGCTGCAACCATCGGCTGAGATCAGCCGCCAGTTTGATCTTCTGCCAGCCATTGTCGCGGCAGTAACCTTGACGTGAAAGCAGAGCGGCGAAGCTTTCGACGTGCGGCCCCAATGGGCCAACGTGCAGATGGCGCAGTTCTTCGAGTTTTGGATCAAAACGAACAATCATAGGTGTATTCCTTTCATAGGTTGAAGTTGTGAAGTGAGACGACACCCGAATAATGCCGAGTGGTGAACAAAAAAAAGAGGCGATTCCCTAACAAATTAAGGAATCGCCCCGTCCAACTCGGCATTATTTAGAACCCGGCAAAATACCCTTTATGCCGAGCTCGGCATAAGGGTTATTTTTTCTAACCCAAGACAAGCCCCGACCATTTTATGGCCAGGGCTTTTTCAATGCAAAAATGCCGCAACTTCCGTGTGTGGCCCAAGCTAGCCGTCGCGCCTTGGTTGCGATGCGCCAGGCACTCCACTTCCCCCTTCCCGACCGCTGACCGAACACCGGCTGATAATTCCATACAGGTTAAAAAGTTTCCTCGCCTGAATGGATTTGCTTTTACTTATTTGTGGATGGAGCCGCTGGCGGTGCCGCCACTGATCCGTTCGTGATTGTAACAACGCTCTGGCCGACAATCGTTGCGGAGCTGGGCTTGGGGTCAGCCCTGAGAAACCAGATGAGTCCGGCGGTAACAATTAGCGTCACCCACCAGATGAGCATGATGGAAATCAATCGGGAACGAACATAGTTCTTCGTTTTCTGAATCGGATTCTGACCTTGCGTGCTGAAGATCGAGTCAAAATCCTTTTCTGTGAAAAATGCGTCATAGAGCTTTTTTAGATCATTGTATAGCTCCGTAGCCCGGATCATTTCCTTGTCTGTGCTTATCCAAGCATAAACCGCATGAAGCGCAGAGAAGCCGATGAGCGTCCAGCCAAGCAGCGCGACTTGTGGCGAAAACGCTCCCGTGAATGTCTTGTCCTGAAGCGCTTTGATCAGCACCACCGAGGTGACAAAGGTCACCACGCCGTATAAATTTTTTTCCAGATTTCCCGCCGCACTTTCCACAGCCTTAGTCGCCTTGGCATCCAACTCAAGCAGGAACGCGGCAACTTTCGCCCGAAGATCGACAAGTTCTTTAAGGTTACGCTTCAAATACATACCAAAACCCGCCCGCACTGCCGCCACCACGCGCGCATCCTGCCCCAAAATACTGCCCTCCCAATAAAGCGAGATGTAATTCCGCACCAAACCCAGCTTGTCCGACAGCGGACCGGAACCGCTATCGAGGTAACACCAATCATAAAGATTCCTCAACGGAATGTCTGGCTCCTTTGGGATTTCCACCCACGTCAATGTCTGTTCCCGCAGCACATGGCTTTTCACCCGCAAAACAAAACCATTGCTGGCGTTGGTTGTGGAATCAGCCAGCGACATTACTCCCAAAAAGTTTTCGAGCTTGGCAAAGGTGGCATCTATTTCCGCAATGCCCTGGCCATTTTTCCAACGAAAATCATCCGGAAAAAGTCTTAACGTGCTCCAGTCGGAAACCAGCTGCTCACGCCGGTTGGTAAACAAATCTCCCCGCTTCCGAACGGCCTCAATCGCGGGCGGTTGGCCTATCTTTAAGGGTTGAAACCGGAAACAGCTCGTTGAGGGGTTGGCAGTAAATGAAGGATGAATGAACGCAACCGTTGCCCGATCACCGATGAGCTGATTGAAATAGCCCAGTGCTTCCGTTATTTCCAACGCGTTCAGCCAAGCAAAAAAATCCACTGGACTGAAAATGTCCACGGCGTCATCCACCTTTTTTTCAATAAAAAGTTTGGCGGAAGCCACCGGTGAAAGCTTGGCACCATCCCCAATCCCCTGCAAAAAGCTCACAACCTTTGCGGTGTCAATTTCTGAGAGTGAATGTGGCGATTCCTGGCCATCCAAGGTCACGGAAAGAACCCAAGTTGCACCCGGCAACCGCTTCAACTGAGTTTGCAACGCATCCGCATGCAGTGGAGACTGCACCTGCCCCTTCGCCGTGACGGAACATTCGGAAAAAGTTTCCTGAACGGTCACCCCGTCAAGGGTCGGGCCAAAGATACACTCAAGAATGGATCGAATTCGTTCCATTACATGATCCTTACGATGCGCTGACTTCTTGGTATCCTTCCGGCGAAACGACAAAAACACCCTTTTTGCCACCGTGAATCGCAGGCTTCAAAACATCTTTCAGGTGTTCCACCGGTGCCTTGAGCACCAAGTCAATCTCCGGGGTCAGCCGGATCGGGCGCAAACGAACATTGCACGCCTTCGGATCAATGTCGAACTGCTCGTCAAACCTTTTATCCAGCGCCTTTGAGTGCTGCGGCAATTTTTCCGCCTTGGCGATCAGGGCCGCCTTGTCCACATCGGTGCTTTCCGGCTGGTAGGCTCCAAGAATCTGTTTCACAACATCCTTGTGAACATAGGGGTTCGGGCTGCGGAAAAAATAGCCGACCGCGTTCCGTAAAATATGGTAATCCAGTTTGGATTTGGGACGGACGTTATCTTCCAACAGTTTTTTCCACGCCGCGTAGGCGCGATGACTGTTCTTGGCGTCATCCGTCAATTCCGTCAGTTCGAGGAAATCTTTCCACCAGAATCTCCGGAACTGGGAGCTTGAATCATAAACCGAAACCTCGCCCACCACCCACACGCCGTCGTCCTGGCTCATTTCACACAGGCAGGTTTTCAGCAACCGGTTCTTCTCGAACGGAAACCCGGAGTCCTTTTTCCAGGTGACCCGGTTCAAAAAATTCACCTGCTCAAGCTTGGCCAGCAGGACAAAAGATTTCCCGTCGGTTTCAAAAAACAGCGTCAGCAGATCTCCCGTCTGGACCTTGATCGTTCCAGATTCAACTTCCTTTTGCTTCTGATACAGCCGCTTGGCGAGCACATCCGCCGAGCCGTCAAATCCAGCAGAGGTCGGAAGCGCACACAGTTTGGCTTTAGCTTCCGGCTCGCGATCCGCCTCAAAGATGAATTTTCGAACCGTGGTTTCCTCGTTCAAAAACCCAAGAAGTTCGTTCAGGTATTCACCAACGGCGGCGGAATCCTTGTTGGGTTCGCGCACGGGTTCACCATCATCACAGGGTATATGGTGAAACGAAAACTGTTTTACGATTGAAGCCATATTATCACCTTAATTTTTTCCTGCCCAATGGTCAGAATTTTAACCGGTAAAGTTGCTTAATCAGCAACCGCCCGGCGGTCGTAACATTGGCCAGCCGGACAGTTCGGCCAGCAAAAATTTTGATGCCATGTTTCATCAAACTTGCAATCCGATTTTTGACATTGTGAGCCAACCACCTGCAAAGCCAAGCAGTAAGAGCGTTGCCTTGCGCAGCGCGCCATGTGACGCGTGAGGGTTTGATTCCAAAATGTGATAAAATGCGGTGATTATGAAATCACTAATTTACTCGCATGGCCAGAATCCAAATCGTCTGTAAACACTGCGGCAATTTTTTTGGTTGGAATGACCAATGGCCGGATGGCTTGAAACGATGTCCCCTATGCGGGGTTCTCGTCAGTCCTGATTTGAAATCAGGAACCGACAGCATTGACCAGTCGGTCTAATCGCGCGAGGCAGATTTGAAGGCGATCCGTGGCCAAGTTGGTTTTATTCAGACGATCCCGGATGACCGGCACTTGCACCAGACGATGGCGCAACAAACCACCGATGAAGTCCACATCCTTTTCCCGTCCGGCCACCAATTTTGATACGGCCAAGTCATGAATTTCCAAACAGAGACCGGTGCCACCGCCGGTATTTTCGTTGCGAACCGGCACAAGACGATCTTGCCAACCGCCCGGCAAAACTGCCGTTTCGACGCTTACCCCGTGCGCGTAATAGCCAAAGGTCTGGTGGAAAGGCGAGCCTTCGCCAATCGAACCGTCAATCAAGTCGCTATCGGCCGGGTCGCGCAGGGAGAAAACATCCGCCTCAATGGAAACCAGCAATTCATCGGGAGCCTGGGGAAATTGGCCGAGCACTGCCTGACTGCCAACGATGACAAATTCCGTCGCTCCGGTGATGCCGGCGGCGGCCCGGATGATATGTTCAAGCTGTAGCCGGTGCATGACGGAAGCGGGATTTGACTTCCCAGACTTCAGTCGGCGTAAGCACGCCGGCGAAGGGCGAATTTTGACGCAACCGCTGGGCATCATCCGAGGACGAGCAGAGCAAGTCGCGGATCTCATCCACGGGACGAGAGAGAATCTTCTGCCACTCGGCATAGCACCGCAGCAACGAAGGAGCGGAGGCGTTTTGCTGGGACCAGCGCACGAGATTGGCGCGGGCAAAATCAACCACTTCCGGCTGCCAGCGCAGCTTTTCAGCGATGCGGCGGGCCAGTTCCAGACTCACTTGATCCGTTTCAAGGTGATTCATAACGGTTGATTTATCGGTCGGCAAACTTTTGCCTTGAAATCAAATATGCCCGCTTTTTCAGGTTGAAGCAAGTCCGGCAGTGCAGGGCTAAATTGGATTGGTTTGCCGAATTAAAACCACGGCGTCCGATGTTTTTCAGTTTGGCGTATAGACAAACGTTTCGCCGACCGCCTTCATGACTTTGCGCATCATCATCCGGTAGCCCACTTTAACTTGCTCTTCATACGCTGGCGTCATTTGCACCTGGCTGGAATGCAACGGCACCCAATTGTCTTCCATGCTGCCACCGATGACGATGTTCAGCGTGTTGCCGTTCATGCGCCGTTGATACTCGAAGTTTTTGAACAGCACGAGCGTCTGGTCGTTTTTGCCTTTGCCGATGACCACCATCATTTCCCGCCGGGCCATCTCCAGCGGATTGGGTGAGGCTTGTTCAAAGAGAATTTCATGCACACCCGGCTGCGGCATTCGGTCCACTGTCACCTTGGCCTTGGGTGCCTCGTCGGCATAAAGCCGGACGAGTTCCGTTTTGAAATCGTCCGGTGATTTCTTGCTCGTGACGAATTCATGCGGCTCAAAAAATCTGGCTACCGCGAGCTTTTGGCAGTCGGCGTCAAACACCTCCCGCGTCGATTGCTCTTGCTGTTGGCCTAACTGCTCGGTCTCGTGGGTTTTGTAATCCGTCATCAAATGCTTGAGCTCGCCGTCATCTGGGAAACTGACCAGCGCAGTTTGCAACAGTTTATCCGCCCCGACATAATCGCCTTGGCCCGCCAGTTCCTTTGCCGTTTGAATCGGCAAACGGGCCTTGGCTTTGGCCTGCAACGCCAAGGCTTCGGCATCCCCCGGCTTGGCTTCCAAGGCCTGTTCCAAATATTTTAGGGTCGAGCGAAAGTCGCCGAGCTCAAAATCATGCTGGGCGAATTGTAGGCCATTGAGATACGCCCAACTGAGCAAGTTCGTGCTGACCGTGTTGGTTTGATCAGCTACCACCAACGCCGGGACCATGGCATCCTGATGGCTAGACAATTGGAGCTTGAATTCCGTGTTGCCGGGGATGAGTTCCGTGACCAATAACGGCGTGATGCCCAGATAATTTCCATTCGTATTAAACACCGACGCCCCGGCAGGCGCGGACAAGACCAGCGTCGAACCGAACACAAATGCAAACGGCACCTCGGTTACTTCATCTTTCTTCACAATAATTTGTTTGTCCATCCTATGTGAATGCCAGGTTGCCGAGAGCTGGTATGCCCCCACCGGCAAATCATCGCTCGTGACGGGCAGATTTCCATTTTTCACCGTCTGTCCGTCACCGTCGGTCAGTTCAAATGTCCCCTCATCGCGATTGACCGTGGCACGGAGCGAGCCGTATGCCGGAGCGAATGTGCATTCTCCCACCTGTCCCGCAGCGACCGTTATCTTCTGGCTCTCCGCTGGCCGGTTCGGAAAGAGCCCCGAAACTTGGTAGCTGTCAGACGGCACGGTCAGAACCTTTTCCGTGACATTGGTAAAGGCGGCGCTGAAATCGCGCCCGCTCACATTGAGAACGATCATGGGCCGCTTGGAATGGATGCTCAATGTCCCAGTCGTGCGCTTGAGTGCAATCACGCCGAAATCCTTGCCGCCATACCATGCGAAGAAATTCGTCTCGAATGTCTCGCCGTGCGGGTGCGTGATCTTGAACGTGTGCTTGCCGAGCGAAATTCTCTGTCCATTCATCGCGGCATTCCCGTCCAGAAGCACCGTCGCCGAAAACATCGGATTGTTGTCCGGCGGCTGGACGGTGTAGGTGATGCGCGTCCGTCCCATCATGCTCTTGTGCTGGAAATACCCCAGGACGGCCAAGAGCACGACGACGAACGCGATGAGCGGGCGCAGGAATGTCAGGAGTTGCTTTTTACTTTTCGGTGAGAGAGCCATGTCGAGTCAAGGGGATGGTTTTGGATATGCGGAAGAAAGCCGCGATATGCTTTGGCATTGACCCGCCAAAGGGTGCGTATCCATAATCCGAAAAACTATTTACAAATATGTTTGGCTACAAGTCTAAAAGGGTTTCTGATGAAGTATTGAACCACTGGATCGCGTCGGCAGATGACTTCACCCTCTCCCCGAACGAGTTCTACGAAGCCGTCGAAAAGAAGCTGGCGGAGCTCAAAACGCCCGGCCTCGAAATTTCCCGCGAGGAATACGAGGAAGGCGGTATCCTCTCCGACAAGCGTGTGTATCTGCGGATGATCCGCGAGCGCATGGCCTTCGATGTGTGCGCCGCGCAGTTCGGCACCCGGTATTTCTTTTCGAGCCGCACCGTGTATTCGCCCGCGACTGTGAAGCTGTGGCACATCATCGTCGTCCTGTTTTTCTTCTACGCCATCTTCTACGGCCTCGATCATTATTTCGCGAACCGCATGTTGCCGGTCATCATCGATGTCGGCCTCATGGTGACGATGGTTCTCATGTTTCGGAACGTCGGCCTCATGGGATTGCATGACGTTGACGCCATGCTCCTCAAAATCCCCGCCATCAGCCCCATATACGAGCGATTCTTCCGCAAGGACACATATTACCGCCAGGACACGCGACTCATGTATCTCGACACTGTGCCCAACCTCGTGCAGAAGCTCGCCGAGGATTTCACCGGCGCGAAAGGCGTGAAGCTGGTGAGGCAATATCAGGTCGCTCCGATTTTGGGCAAGCTATACAAGCCCCTGAAGCCCCGGAAAGACAAGTCGAAGGACGGGTCGGGGAACGTGAAATAGGCGGTCGCCATGCCCACCGCCCACGACCACTACTCCCAACAATTCCAGAAATGGGAAGTGCGGGGGCGTGGCTGGCAGGTATTCCCGGAGCCGGTATCTCCCGAACCCCCATTCGTTCCCTTCGGGTATCGCAAGATGACAGAAACCCTTGCCCCGGACGACGGGCGCAAGCCGACCTTGTTGAGTTCGCTCATGCGGAAAGTGGCGAACACCGTCGCCCCCAAGCCCGCGCCGGAGCCGGTCGAGACGGAAGTAGCGGAAGAGGAATCCACGACCCTTGAGCGCGGCGCGATCGTCGAATTGCAGGCGTCGCTTCCCGACCGCCTCGACGTTTCGAGAGACGCTTTCGCGCAGTTCCTCACGAACCTGTCGTTGTGCCAGGAACCCATCGCATTCGAGCTTATCGGAAGCCACAAGAAAGTGACCGCGCAATTCGTCGCCGGGGCTGCGGATTCTTCCCTCGTCAAACGCCAGTTGCAGGCATTCTTTCCCGAAGCCGTCTTCATGCCGGTCGAGCGCAATCTTGAGAACGCTTTGGACGCCGCGACCGGCGATGATTTGTTGGCCGTTGAATTCGGACTTGAGAGTGAATTCATGCTGCCCTTGGCAAGCGGCAAGCTCGACCCTTTTATCGGCCTCATCGGAGCGCTGTCGGATTTGGGGCCGGAAGAACTCGGGCTGTATCAGATCATTTTCCAGCCGGTGCAGAATCCCTGGGCGCAGAGCATGGTATTCGCCGTCTCAGACGCGGACGGCAAGCCGATGTTCGAGAATACCCCGGAGCTTCTACACGCAGCCGAGGCCAAAGCGTCAAAGCCGCTCTTCGCCGCCGTGGTTCGCATCATGGTGTGCGCGGACGGATACGACCGCATGTTGCAGCTTTCATCCGAACTCGCGGGCTCGCTTCGTGTGTTCGACAACCTGGACGGCAATGCGCTCATACCGCTTCACAACTCTGGCTACCCGTTCGTCGAGCATATCGAAGACGTAATGAAGCGGCAGACGCATCGCGCCGGGATGATACTCGATTCCGACGAGCTATTCGGCTTCGCCCACATCCCGTCCAGCGCGGTGCGTTCGCCTGTATTCAAGCGGCAGGCGACCACCACGAAGCCAGCGCCGGACATCGTGAAGTTCCATAGCGGGCTTCTTCTCGGCACGAACGAACACATGGGCGAAACGACGGAAGTCCGCCTGTCCCTTGAGGCTCGCGTCAGGCACACGCACATCATTGGCGCGAGCGGCACCGGCAAATCCACGCTTCTTTTCAACCTCATCCGCCAGAGCATCGAAAATGGCGAGGGCATAGCCGTCCTCGATCCCCACGGCGATTTGATCGACCGCGTATTGGGCATCATCCCGGAGGAGCGCATCGGCGACGTGGTATTAGTTGACCCGGCGGACGAGGACTACGCCATCGGCTTCAATATCCTTTCAGCGCACAGCAACCTTGAGAAGAATCTTTTGGCATCTGATTTAATCGCCGTGTTCCAGCGCCTTTCGACTTCATGGGGCGACCAGATGAATAGTGTGCTGCAAAACGCCATTCTGGCATTCCTCGAAAGCAGCCGGGGCGGAACCATCGCCGACTTGCGCCGTTTCCTCATTGAGACGCCGTATCGGAACGAATTCCTGAAAACGGTCAACGATTCCGAAGTCGTCTATTACTGGCAAAAGAGCTTCTCGCACTTGGCCGGCAACAAATCCATCGGCTCGATTTTGACGCGACTCGACACGTTTCTCGCGCAGAAGCCCATCCGTCACATGGTATCGCAGCGGGAGAACCGGCTCGACTTCGGGCATATCATGGACAGCGGCAAAATCCTTTTGGCTAAATTGCCGGAAGGGTTGTTAGGCCGCGAGAACTCGCATCTTCTCGGCACCTTGCTCGTATCAAAGTTCCAGCAGATCGCCATGAGCCGTCAGGCGCAGCGGGTCGAATCGCGCCGGATGTTCAATATCGTCATAGATGAATTCGCCAATTTCATCACGCCCTCGATGGCGGAGATTTTGAGCGGTGCGCGAAAATATCGCATCGGCCTCACGCTCGCCCATCACGAGTTGCACCAGTTGCAGCGCAGCCCCGAAGTGGCGAGCGCCGTGATGACCCATCCATACACGCGGATTGTGTTCCGCGTCGGCGACGACGATGCTAGGAAATTGGCTGATGGATTTTCATTCTTTGAGTCCAACCATTTGCGGAATCTGGAAACCGGCCAAGCGATATGCCGCGTTGAGCGCAGCGACTTCGATTTCAATCTGACCGTCCCGCTGCCGGAGTTGATAGACGAGGACGCAGCGGCAGCGAGGCGGCAGGAAGTCATCACTGCTTCGAGAGAGTCATATTCAATCCCGCGCAGCGAGGTTGAGGCGATGCTGTCTGCATCCCGAAAGCAACCCGACGAAGAACCGCCACCGGCATCCCCGCCCGCGCAGCCGGCAAAGCCTGTCCCGCCGTCGCCCGCTCCGGTCGCCGCAGCGCCCACCGAGGAACCGGCTCCCGCCGCTCCGAAGTTCGAGCGACCGCCGCCCCTGTCTGAAATCCTGAAATCGGCGCAGGCCAAGAAACCGGCAGCGCCAGCGCCCGAACCCAAGGAGCCGCCGCCCACGCCAACCCCAGGCCGAGGCGGAGAGGTGCATCAGGCGATTCAAAAGCGCATCAGGGACGAAGCAGAACGTCTCGGTTTCCTCAGCATCATTGAAAAGCCGGTCCTTGATGGACGAGCCTGCATTGACGTATGGCTTGAGCGCGACGGCCTCACGATCGCGTGCGAAGTTTCATTCACCAACACCGAGGACTACGAAGCCGAGAAGATTGCGAGATGCTTGAACGGCGGCATCCCCCGGATGGCTATGATTTGCGCCGACGCGAAAAAGTTGCGGAACATGGCCGCAGCGATTGAGAGCGCCGTCAGCCCCGAACTGGCGTCCCGCGTCGAGTATTTCATCCCCGACGAGTTCATCGCGCATTTGAAAGGGCTGCCGGTCGCTCCCAAGAAGACGAAGGAGATCGTCAGCCACGGGTATAAGATTACAAGCTCGAAACCGGCCGCCTCGACGGAAGCGCAAAAGGCGAAAGAGGAAGCCGCCATCCGCGCCATCGCAGAATCGATGAAGCGAAAGAAGAAGTGACATCGCGGAATCGGCAAGGGTGTCAATTCCGTTGACCGCAGGAGGAATATATCCTAGTAAGAAATATGGTTAAGACGGTTTCTCTTCAAAAAGTTCCGGCGAACGCGCTCCAAAAGCGAAAGGCGGAACTCGCCCGGAGCATCCAGACGCCCGCCGAATTCCTGCGCGGATCGTTTGTGAAGCAATACCTGACGTGCGGGAAAAAGAATTGCCGTTGCCAGCGGGGATTCAAGCATGGCCCCTTTTTCTACCTGGTGCAGTGCGTGGGAACCGGCAAGGTGCGGAAGTTCCTGTTGAAGACGGCGGAACAGCGAAAGCAGGCCCGCGCGGGGATCGCCGCGCATCTGAAATTGCAACGGCGGCTCGTGGAACTCTCTGAAATAAACACCGAAATTTTGCGGCGGGGCGTCTCTTGAAAAGGACATAGCCGAAACGCGTAATGTCCTTTATTTAAGCCGTAAAATAAGCCTCAAGCCCTTGCGTTAATCGCCTAAATTTGCTATAGTTTTAGCAGCTCTTTCGGTGAAATTTCCCTCGATTTCGCAAAAACATTTTGCGCGATTCATGGGAGGTTTGACCGCTTGGTTCTTCCCTCCCGCAAGCTTGCACGATTATCAAACGCGAAGCCGAGTAGTCATCGGCGACAGCGTAAAGCTCATTGAAAATCCATGACAGAATTCAAACTCGTCTTGCCGCAAGAGCCGCGCAAATTCCCGCTCGGAAAAATTTCCCTGACGGCGAACGCGCTGCTTAATCTGCAAATGCAAGACATGAGCGATTGCCTCACCCGCCACGCGCATGGCGATTGGGGCGACGAGCCAGAAAAAGTCCGGCAAGGAAACGAATTTGCTCTTTCGTATGGAGGGCTGTTCCTGTCGGTCTATCACGACCGCAACGGCGTGAAGTTCTGGATAATGACCGACACGCATCGGAAGACGACGACCATGCTACTGCCCGAAGATTATTAAAGGCATAACGCAACCACGATGGCATCAGACCAGAAAGAATGCGAATCAGTGGAACGGATTCCCTGCAAAGACGGCGACGAGGTTGCCGTGTCAATCGCCCCCGCGTCCGAACAAGCCGAAGAGTGCATGAAAGTCTTGAGCGCCGTTGAAGCTCGCATAGCGAATTCAGGGGCGATGACCGAAGACAGCCGACAGGACGCGATAGAGGCAATCGGCAACTTGAGAAAGTTCTTTAGCGAGAAGAAGAGCAAAGAATAGAACAGCATCGTAAATTATCAGCTTCAGAAAATCACAATGGCATTAGACCAAAAGGATTTGGAACAGATTGAACGCATCATCTACAAAAACGGCGACGACGTTGCCGTCTCAACCGCCCGCGCGCTTGAGCGCCTTGAGGAACGTCTCGACGCTGCCGAGTCCCGCATCTATTCCCGCATGGCGGATATAGAAACGACAGTTGAGGGAAGCCGACAAGACGTGATTGACGGAATCGGTATATTGAAAGAGCTCGTGAATGAGTTGATTGAACATAATCAATCACCAGATTAGGACGGCTAGGAGCGGCAAATAGCCTCTCAAAGCAACAAGCCTCGCCAAAAAAGCGGGGCTTTTTTCTATCCCGAATTTTTCCGCGAAATCCGCGAGTTCATCCTTGATTTGCCCTTTGTTTTTACCTATGAAGTAGTGCTATGAGGGAAAATAGCGCCATGAAAAAACGCGTTGGCATTTGGATTCGTGTTTCGACCGAAGACCAAGCCAAAGGCGAGAGCCCCGAACATCACGAGCAGCGCGCCCGCGAATACGCCAAGTTCCAAGATTGGAACGTGGTAGAGCTGTATGATTTGGCCGGCGTGTCGGGAAAGACCGTGATGGAAAACGCCGAAGCCAAGCGCATGATTGCCGACATCAAGCGCGGCCATATCACCGGCCTCATTTTTTCCAAGCTCGCCCGTCTCGCCCGCAACACGAAGGAGCTTTTGGAATTCGCCGATTTATTCCGCCTGCATAGCGTGGACATGGTTTCCTTGCAGGAAAAAATTGATACGTCGTCCCCCGCTGGCCGCCTCTTCTACACCATGATTGCGGCGATGGCGCAGTGGGAACGGGAGGAAATCGCGGATCGTGTTAAAGCTTCCATCAAAATCCGCGCGAAACTCGGCAAGAGTTTGGGCGGGGCCGCGCCGTTCGGATACGAATGGAAAAACAACAAGCTCGTAAAAAGCGCCGTCGAAGCTCCCGTCCGCAAGCTCATGTATGAGCTCTTCGCGGAGCACAAGCGCAAGAAGAGCGTCGCGCGCATGTTGAACGCGCAAGGATACCGCACGAGGAACGGGAGCAAGTTCACCGACACGACCGTCGTGAGGCTTTTGCAGGACACCACGGCGAAAGGGCTGTATCGCTCGAATCACACATACCGCGACGGCGCGGGCAAACTTTTGTCGAAGGCAGAATCGGAATGGATTTTCACTCCCGTCGAAGCCATCGTGTCGGAAGAATTGTGGAAAGAATGCAACGACGCGTTGGACGCGCGCAAGGCGGACAGGCCGCTCGGTCCGAAACCCGTCCACATGTTCGCGGGTTTGCTTCATTGCGGATGCAATCCAGAGAAGCCGCAAAAGATGTATGTCTTTTCCCGCTCGCCCAAATACGTCTGTCCCGAATGCCGGAACAAAATCCCGATTGAGACGATTGAGGCCGTCTTCCAAGACGCCTTGAAGGAATTTTTCGTGTCGGCGGACAGAATCAAAAAGCACCTCGAAAGTGCGAACCAGAACCTCACGGACAAGCGAAACCAGCTTGCCGCCCATGAGCGCCAAATCGAGAAAGTCCAAGCCGAAATGGACAAGACATACCAGCTCTACCAAAAAGACCAAATCACCCCCGAAGGCTTCGGCAAAATCTACAAGCCCCTCGAAGAGCGCATGAAGGAATTGACCGCCGAATTGCCGAGGCTCCAAGCCGAAGTTGACGCCCTCGGAATGCGGCAGCTTTCAGCCGAAGAAGTGCTCGCCGAGGCGTCGGATTTGCACCGGCGCTGGCCCAAATTCGGAAAAGAGGAAAAGCGCCGGATCATCGAAAGCATCGTCGAAAGGATCACTCTTTCGAACGACGAGTTCGACGTAAGATGGTCATACTTACCATCTTCCGAAGAACTCACAAAAAGGCAACGAAACCTGTCGGGTTCATCGCGGCGACAAGCATGAATTGCGACGGGAACGTCATCGTGCCGGCCGCGCGCGAAATCGTCACGATGCCTTCTTCGAGCGGCTGGCGCATCGTCTCCAAAACGCTGCGCTTGAACTCCGGCAATTCGTCGAGAAACAAAACGCCGTTGTGCGCGAGCGAAATTTCACCGGGCGTTGGATTTATATTTCCGCCCAGCAAACCGGCGTCGCTCGCGGTGTGGTGCGGCGCGCGAAACGGTCTTTGCGTGACGAGCGCCTGACCGGATTTCAGCAGGCCGACGATGCTGTGAATCTTGGTCGTCTCCAGCGCCTCGGCAAGCGTGAGCGGCGGTAAAATCGTCGCGAGCCGTTTTGCCAGCATGGATTTGCCGGTGCCGGGTGGGCCGATGAGAATGCATGTATTGCAAATCCTCCAGCACTCAATATCATTGGGAAAACGACATGAAAACCGCGATTTCGTATGTGAGATGGTCGAGCGGAAGGCAATCTCTTGGGGACAGTTTGGAGCGCCAGTTGGGCAAGACAAAGGAGTTTTGCGCCAAGCACGGCTTGACCTTGGACCTCGAACTGGTTGACGCCGGCAAGTCTGCATCGAAGGGAAAGCATATTGCCGAGGGCGGGGCACTGGCAACACTTCTAAACGACATAAAAGAAAATCGGATTCCACGCGGCGTCGTAATTATCGTGGAATCGCTTGATCGGCTTAGTCGCCAAACAGTGCCGGAAGCGTTGCAGCAATTTTTGGGAATACTCAACCAAGGCGTCGAAATCGTCACGCTGATTGACGGTCAATGGTATTCCAAAAAATCACTAGGCGCTGATCCAATGCCGCTGATGATGAGCTTGGTTTACATGATGCGGGCGCACGATGAATCAGCGAACAAGGCATACCGACTAGCAGCAGTATGGAAACGGAAGCGCGACAGAGCCATCGCTAACAGGACGCCGATGACCCCAATTTGCCCAGGATGGATTAACCACGATAAGGCCACCAATCGCTACAGTCTAATCGAAAACCGCGTTAAAAAGTTAAAGCTCATTTTTTGGCTGTGGAACCGAGGCTGGGGGCGGCAGAAGATAGCGCGCCTTTTCAACCAATGCGCTGTCGCAACTTGGAATAGAAAGAGGCGCAAGACAGAAGGTTGGCACCATAGCTACATCAATAAAATTTTAACCTCGCGGGCTGTTTTGGGTGAGCTAGTGCCGCACTCTACCCGCGACCAAGAAAACGACGACAAAAATTCTATTGCCGGCCGGCGAAAGCCAGTAGCCGAAGCGATCAAAAACTTTTACCCACCTGCAATTAGCGAAGCGGTATTTTACAAGGCGGCGGCAAGGCGTTCCGGGGCGCGAGGGCCAATTGGCAGAAAAAAAGTGGCTAATCTATTTCAAGGGCTGCTGAAAGATGGCAACCACCCAAACTATACCATGTGCTACCGGGATCATGGGACTGGTTCAAAGTGGCAATATGTGGTGTCAGACTGGAAACGCTGCAATCCAAAAGCCAACTTGTTTAGCTGGAATTACCATGAATTAGAAAGTTTATTGCTGCAATATATTACTGACCTAGACTGGAGCACGTTGACCGTCTCCAAATCTCAGGAACTAAAAAACCTGCGCGATCAACTGTCAGTAATTGAAGGAAAGCTAAAAACAATCAACGGGGAAATGGACGGGCTGATTGAACTGGCAAGGTTCGCAAAAGGAATAGCCGAACTCGGAGCAAAGATGCAAGCGCTTGAATCCGACCGGAGCGAATTGCGCCGACAAGCTGGCGAAATTAGATCCGAAATAAAAAGCAAAGAAGGGTTCGTTTCCCAAGACGGGCAAAAAATAATCAGAGAACTGGCAGACAAGAAGGGGTTTGATAGCCGTGCTCGATTGCGGCTGGCAATCCGACAGCACATCCTACGCATTGACCTATTCCAAAGGGCGCCAGACCAATTCAAAGAATTTGGCGGAAGGTGTGCGAAACTGACTTTTGTAAATAAGGTTGAGCGCTGGGTGCTCGACAGACAGGCAGGCACATTACGGATAGATGGAGCGATACCGCCACATGCCGAGGTGGTCAGAGACAAAATGGGCGGAATGTTACAAGACCAGCGGACGGCCAAAAAGCTGCCGCCCATCAAGCGAGATGAATACGCAAAAAAAATGTTGGCAGCACCAAAGCCGCGAATCACTAGAGCGATATTGAACGCCGCGTTAAAAAGCGCTAAAGCAAAAATTCGCCCTGTGCCGGCCTCGGCTCCAGCCCCGAAAGCGAAAGCCGAAGTTGGCGCACAAATTTCGTCTGGCCGGCGACGCACTCGGAAAACTTCGCGGCGAACATCGCAAAAATGATCTCGTCGCGCTCCTGTGCGACGCGAAAGCGATGCTTGGCGCTGGCCTCGCTGAAATCGGCGAAACGCACCGTCACGCCCAACTCGCGCGGCGCAAGCTGCTCGCGCCGCAACTGCGCCAAAAGTGTTTTCAGCTCGCGCGTGCCGAACTGCAACACGCGGCAATAATCCCGAACATCGAACGAAAAAGTTTTCTGCCGCGAAATCATCGTGCGCGGACGCACCTCGGCCAAAAGTTCTTCCGGCCATTCGCCATTTGCAAACAGCCAAAGTTTTTGCCCCCAGATTCCGAACCTCTGGCGGAGCAGCATCGAGGGCAGCGCGGCCACGTCCGAGAACTTCCGCGCGCCCAACGCCGCCAATGCGTCCGCGCGATGTTCGCCGATTCCGCTCAACTCGCGGAGATCACGCGGCGACAAAAATTCTTTTTCCCTCCCGGCGGCAATTTCCAGGAAGCCAGGTTTCCCGGCGTCCGTCGCCAACTTCGATGCCCAGCGCGAATTTGCCAGCCCGCCCGACAGCGCCAAGCCAACCTCGCGCGAAACTGCCGCGCTCAA
>CAISYZ010000241.1 GCA_903889895.1 uncultured Verrucomicrobia subdivision 3 bacterium
CCCAAATTCTACAGATTCTGAGCGTAAACGCATTTGAGCAGATACCTCTGGCAGAACTGGTTGCAAAAGCCCAGCCCCAAGACAACCCAAGCGATAGCCGCAACCAGTTGATGCTCTGGAATTAATGGCCGGAGGCTTGTGCTATATCTTAAAGTATTTTTTTCTTATTATTTGTGTTATTGCGGGGTTGGCTGAAGTGTTGGGTGGTATATCCCTTTTGCTGCATAAGTCCAATTCTGACGATGATGTGATTGGCCTTTTTGGTGGTATATGTTTGTTTGCTTTTGCTTTTATGTTGTTTTGGAAATTCCGCAGTTCAGTCAAGCGGCACGACGTTGTAATTCAGCACTGTCAACAAACGATATATTCGCTCGAATACCAAAATCAAACGGATACAAAAATCGGTGACTATATCATTTGCCCGCATTGCGAGAACCATTTTGAATATGTTGCCCTAAATTCTATGCCGCCAGCGGAGAGCCTAAAACACTGTCTAAACTGCGGGCGACAGTTCTTTACTAGCGGCCTAAATTCGTATCCAGTTAAATTCAAATAATCAATGTCATCATCTGACAATTGGAAATTTTGTTTTCTACTTCATAACTTGGAGTTAAAAGCCGCATTTGAGTCCGAGTTCATGGCAATAGTCCCGAACAACGACGCCAGACTAGCCAAAATAATAGCCGACGAGCCACTCGTTGCACCATTGATTCAGAATTTCACCGATCAACAGGGAAAACAGAAATGCCCCTGTGCGCTAATTGGTCGGACGGACGCACCACACCAGATTGGGTCGTTGGAAGGGATTATTGGATTCCGCAACATTTTTGCTTTGTCTTGTTTGCTCTATGCGTGGCCGCAAACGATTGGCAGTCGCAATGTGTCTTTTCCACAGTGGTCAGATTTCTTTGATTTCTATCCTATGAGGCCAAGCAAAGACGGGACATTCTTGCACACCCTTTCACCAGCGATTGATGGAGGGTGTCTGCCAGAAAAATTCAAAGGGCAGGTTTCGCCAAATTTACCTCCTGATGTAAACAGTTTGAAATTCCAGCCCGACGATCAAATTCTTCCGCTGCTTCTCGATGTCTGGAAAAAAGAGTTCGCGGAAACAAATTCACCTGATTGGACTCGGACTGTGCTATTTAGGTCATTGGAAATGGCTTATCAGGCAGCAAGGCTTCCTTCAAATAGCAGATATACAATTTATGATTTCGGGACTCCAATTGCTTTATGGGTTAGTGCATTCGAGGTTCTTGTTCACCCAGGAATGCTCCCAGATGGGAAGAAAGGAAAGGCTGATATTGAAAAAGTAATGAATCTCTTGGGACAGGCCTTGTGGCGAGATTTGCGGTTGAAACATACCGAGCATCAAATAAAAAATCTGGTAAATGTCAACCTTGTCCAAAAACTCTATGGAGAGTTATATGAAGCGCGAAATGATTTTTTGCACGGAAACCAAGTTGATCACAGCCGCCTTTTTTGTTTTCGCAACGAGCATCGTCGCTCACTTATAGAAATCGCTCCTGTGATTTACAAAGTCGCCTTGGGTTGTTCTTTGGGACAATTTGGCGACACAAGAACAACGTCAGATGGACAACCAAATTACAAAGAGCATTTTGAGCGGTCTGCATTGGAAAATGCGTTGCTTGCGACTCTTGAAGATCGGAAATAATGAGATTTGTAAATGAATTGATTTCGCCCACCGCCTGCCGCGTCATGGCCAAACGCCTGCGCGACGTTTGCACTTGCCGGCAAATTAGTTTTACGACCTCCCTCAACCCGGCCTTCTCCCCAAGGAGAAGGAGCCACGTGCGCCGCGTCTTTGGCAAAACCAGCGGCGGGATTGGCCGGACGGTCTGCGGGGACACCTCATCCGGCCTGCGGCCACCTTCTCCCCATCCAACCCGCCTTCATCCGATTTCGGCGCGACGGATGCGGAGAAGGAATTTATTTTGCGGACGATTTCCCAGCGTAGCCGCCGCGCGTCAACGCTGGGCTGATTGATTGAATCCCTTTGAGATTTTCAGCGTATTTGAATTCGTGATAATCCGTGGAATCCGTGTCAAAACTTTTTCGTGTCGTCCGCGTCGTTCGCGGTTAAATTTATTCCGCAATGAATCCCGTCCCCGCCGTCCCCATCGAAGCCGAGCTGCTGGTCATCGGCTACGGCAATTCCCTGCGCCGTGACGACGGCGTCGGTCCGCGCGGGGCCGAGGCGATTGAGGAATTAAATTTGCCTGGTGTCCGCACGCTCGTCTGCCAGTTGCTCACGCCCGAATTTGCCGACCCCATCGCCCGCACCGGCAGCCCCACCGGCGAAATAAAACTGAAAACACCAGCGGCCTCCGG
>CAISYZ010000242.1 GCA_903889895.1 uncultured Verrucomicrobia subdivision 3 bacterium
CGCCCATCTCTGGTGCGGACTACCTTGACAGGCACAGCCGAGCCATACAATGGAAAGGGCGATTCGCGCCATGACGCAGTCATTATTTGGTTTCGCTCCATGGCGAACTGCTCATAACTTCCACCTTTGCATAACGTTCCTTATGAAAAGCTTTCCATAAGGAACGGAAGCGCGAACGTTTAAGCGAGCGACCCGTAGATCCTTGCACCCGACCGCCGCCGCCACACCATCAAAGGGGGTTTCATCGCCCTGACCTGCGACAAGCCGAATGGCGGACAATTTTACAATCAGTGATTGGAAAATCCGAAATTGGCCAATCACTGATTGGCGAATTCAGCACCTTGCCCGCGTCTGCGGATTATCTGGCTTCGGTCTGCGGTTCGGCGAGCGGAGCACATAGCCCGACCCTAACCCCTGCTGGTTTTTGCATTGTTCTATAGCAGTAGGTAGCAATGAATATGTTATGTCTTAGCTCACCATTGCCGATTATGATCTTTTCGATGAGGGCTTCGACGTTCTGCCGCTTCTCTGACAGCGGCATTTTGGGCCACCTTGCATGCAAAGAATTGGATTCGTTCAGCACATCATCCGCCGACAATTTGTTAACTTTCAATAAATCCACTTCGGCCTCCAACTTCGGCAGTGCGGTGTTTAATTGTTTCAACCGCTCTTCGGCAGGGGCGTAAAGGTCGCGAAAGCCATCGCCTGAAATCTGCTTTTGTAAATACAACTGGTGCGTCTGGTGCATTTCTTCCCGCACTTTTTGAATCTCCCGCTGATGCGTTGCCAGCAAGGTGGATTTTTCAGCCAAATTCTTTTCCGCCGCTTGCAAGTGGCTAGCAATTCGCGCGGGTTGGCCAAAAAACTTCTTCAATTCCAGCAGGATGACATTTTCCAAATCTATAATTGCAATCTTGTTACAACATTTCCGGCAGAAGTATTTCGGGCTGTTGGCGGCGACATACATTTTATGGCCGTACGCACAATGCGCCAAGCCGCTGAACAGATGCACCGGCGGCTTGCCGGGTTTTTTCCAGGCCTTTAGTTGTTCCTCAATAATCCGGTTTACCTGATTCCACGAATCTTCGGAAACAATTGGCGGACATTCCGCCCGGCCCCATTCGCTTTCCGGTTTGAGTTCGGTGCGCCAAGTTCCGGTCATCCGCATGGTGTTAAACACATAAACGCCCTTGGCGCTGGATTCATTCAAGATGCGTTCAATGGAAGTGTCCCGCCAGATGTTTCCCTTGCGGGTGCGATACCCGGCAGCGTTAATCGTCTTGGCCACCTGTCCCTTGCGCCGAAACTTTAAAAATAATTCATAGGCCTTGCGACGAATGGCGGCTTCTTCAGGTATCGGTGTAGATTTCAACCGGGAAGGTGGCCACGGCGCGAAGTAGGATGCCCTCCGACGTTTCCTCGGCAACCACCTGACCTTCGCGGGTCAAACTGAAGCGCTGTCGTAACTCCTTGGGCAGGGTGAGCGTCCCGCGTCTGTTGATGTTGATGACTTTTGTCATGGTTTCATAATTGATTTCTTTCAAAATTCATGCAAGCCCGCAGCTGTTTTTGTGTCACCTTGCGACCGGTGCCGGTGGATTGACGGAGCCCGGTCTTGACTGACCAAGGTTTGAGCCAGGGCACGGTGCCTTGCGACAGCAGGGACACGATGCGTTCGGTGATACGGTCACACGATTTTTTTCATAATTTACTCCTACGTTGTTTTTTTGTGAATGAACCCTGTGGTTCCAGGGTGAAGCGTATGCCGCTGGAACGTTTTGCTGGAGACGTGTGGAATTGCCGGAACCGGCAATAGAAAAGCCGGTCACGTGATGGGCATGCCCGGCTGATTTGGCGTTTACATCGGTCTGAATTTCAAATGCGATGCCGGCGGTTCGCCGGGGCAGACGTCATCACGCGGATCACCTTACAAGACTCAGAATAAATCGAGTTAGTTGATCATCACTGGATTCGAGACTCAGATTGCCGCCGTGGGCGCGGATGATTTCACGAGCGAGACTCAACCCCAAGCCGGTTCCCTCGACTCGGCCGCTGCGGGCGGGGTCGGCCCGGTAAAAACGCTCAAAAATCCGGTCCCGGTCAGCAGGTGGAATTTGCACTCCGGTGTTGGC
>CAISYZ010000243.1 GCA_903889895.1 uncultured Verrucomicrobia subdivision 3 bacterium
GGAAAACCGTTGGAAGGCGCTGGAAAATTTTGAACTCCTGCGTGCCCGGAAGTTTGCCGAGAATATCTATTACCACGAGCTGGCCCGTGATCTGCGAAGTTTCGGCTACCAGATTCGCAACCAGTCGCGCGGTGATTTTCAGGTGGAAGGCGTTTCGGAAGCCTTGTGCGAGCGGTTCTCCAAGCGGCACGCCCAGATTGATGCCGCGTTGGAACAATTGCTGGCCGACCAACCGGAATTATCCGGCACCAACCTCAAGGAGTTGCGGGCGCGATTGGCGACGGAGCGGCGGGCACGGAAACAAAAAGATTTCAGCCGCGACGAACTGCGGACTTTATGGGCTGTCCAGTTGACCCAGTCCGAACGCGAATTGCTTGCCCATATTCCGAAAAGCCCTGAGCAAAACGTAAACAACAAGGAACACATCGGCGTGGGCGAAGCCGTGCAATGGGCCGAAGAACATTTATTCGACCGAAATTCGGTCGTGTTGGAATGTCAGGTGTGGCAGGAAGCATTGGGCCGGGCGCGGGGCGAGAATTTCTCCATCGAGGAACTCAAGGAATCCACCCGCCAGCATAATTATATCCGCGATGCTGAACGCCCGAACGAGGTCACGATGCGCGAAGTCTTGATGCGTGAGTTGGAAATTGTCCAGCAGGTTAAGGATGGCGTCGGCGTTTGTCGTCCCCTCGTGGACGATCCGCAGTCGGGGAATCCAAAACTGGATGACGAGCAGCGCCTAGCTCTGGACGCATTGCTGCGTTCGACCAACACCGTGTCCCTGTTCCGGGGCGGTGCCGGCACCGGCAAAAGTTTTGTGCTGCGCGAACTGGTTGATCAAATCGGACAATCTGGCCGGCGCATCGTCGTGCTGGCACCGCAGCGCCAGCAAGTCGTGGACATGGAAGGCGCTGGTTTCCCGTCACCGACGACGATTGCCAATTTTCTGCTCAAAGGCGAACTGACCGCCGGTGCGGTCGTGGTCGTGGATGAAGCCGGCCAAATTGGTGGTCGCCAGATGCACCGGTTGTTGCAACTGGCCCACGAGCGGAATGCGCGGATGATTCTTTCCGGCGACACGCGCCAGCATGGCGCGGTCGAAGCCTCCGATGCGTTGCTCGCCATTGAGCGGTATTCCGGCATTGCGCCGGTGGAATTGCAAACCATCCGCCGACAAGACCCGGCACTGGCCCGCGACGATTATGAGCGTTCCCGCATCAAGCAATATCGCAAAGCCGTCGAAGTGGCGGCGGCGGGCAAGCTGGTCGAATCATTCAAACGGCTCGACCAGATGGGCGCAATTGTTGCCTGCGGGTTGGGTGAACAGGCTGACAAGCTGGCCGATGAATACCTCCGGCTGGCGGAAGAAAAAGCATCCGCCGTGGTTGTATCGCAGACTTGGTCGGAAGTCCACCGCGTCAATTCCCGCGTCCGCGATGCGCTCAAGTCCAAAGGGCTGCTTGGCGCAAATGATGTCACCGTTCAAGCGCTTGAAAAATGCGACCTGACGAACGCTCAAAAACGTGATGAGCGCTTTTACCCGAAGGATGGCGTGATTGTGTTCAATCAAAAGGTGCGGCAAGCTGCGCCGGGCGCAAACGGAAGACTGCTGGGCATCGTCAAGA
>CAISYZ010000244.1 GCA_903889895.1 uncultured Verrucomicrobia subdivision 3 bacterium
CCGCAGACCCGGTTTTTTACCTGCACCCGTTGGATTCGCCGTTTTTTGTTGGTTGGACATAGATGAAAGCCTTTGTTTATGCGGCTTCAGTGTAAGTCAATAACATCAGCTTGTGAAGCTTATTTGGGAAATATGGGCTTAGTTAAGGGTCATTTAGAAATGCCATCTGATCTTCAAGGGATTATTCATTTGGCATACAATGACCATGTGAAAGAGATTGTCCCGAAACTCTGCCAACGTTTAAAAGAAGTGGGCTTTGATCTCGAACCAAATCAAATAGCAGCAGCAGCACAATAGTTTGCCGGAGCCGCCGAAGACGGAGTGGCGCAAGCGGTGATTTTTCGAGAATTGATTATATTATGACAAACACGATTCGCTGGCCGGACGGGGAATGGACTTTGCCTGATGCCCTCGCCTTGAACCCCACTGTGCCGCCGGCCGAAGTGCGCCAGCGGCTCGCAACCGCGCGCGCGGCGAAAACCATCGTCCAGACGCAGAAGGGCAATGGCAAGGTGCCCGGCAAGTTCGCGGTGGTGAAATAAGCCGGTGCCGGCGCGGGTAGTCTGCTCCGGAGATTTCGTCTCCCCAAGCTTCCAAAATCGTAAAAGCATTCTTGCCGTGCGTTGACCGGTTCAGTCACTGCAATAACATCGTCCGATAAAACTGCTGGGGCGAATTGCTGGCGGTAGGGAGCGGAAAATTAAAGGAGCCATTCACGGGTGAATTGGTGGTGAGATTGTTCCATTTTATCAGATCGGACGAGACCTGAACGGCGTAGGCATGCCCATCATAGCCGCTGAATTGAACCTGCATCAGCTCGTTGCTGGAAACCATGGCCCCGATGGAATCCGTCCGCAGCAACGGCAACAACTGGCTGGGAATCGCTTCATAAGCCTCATCGGTGACGCTGGTGACAGCGGCTCCAGCCAGATACGGCGATTGCTCGGTGAGCGTCGGCACGGCGAGAATATCACCAATCGCGAGAAATGGTTGATAGGGATGGAACGCCAGAATGGCGTCCGCCAAAGCCAGGGCCGGCGGTGAATTGGAAGACACAAGCGAGGGAACCAGCCCCGAAGACGAGTTGGTCAGCACGGCAAAGCCGTCAAATAATGCTGTCCAAGCATTGGGATTGGGATTATTCACAGAAAACTGGGTGCGCAGGTCGTTGGTGTTCAGCAAGGCCGCCAGCAAATTCACCAGTTGCCGGTCGGTCACCGGGGCGGAACTGGCCGAATCAATGGTGTCACCGCCCCACACCGCCCATGTCGCCGGGCCAACCGAATTACCATAAGCATTGAGCGTGGCGTCTTGCAAAATATCCGAGGCCTTTAGATAAATGGTCTGCCACGGCGTGCCACGGTGCACCTGGCCCAGCCAGTTCAAATTCCACGTCTGGTTCGTCGGAAAATTCCAACAGTCCGGCCCCCAGACGCCCGGATCTTTGTAGGTCAGGTTGTAGGGACTTAAAAAGTCATAGGATGATGAAGTTTGCAATATTGGTGACGCCGGCTGGCCCCAAGGTTGATAACGACTGTTGGCCTTTTCATTCGGAGCAAATCCACCTGCCGAGATGCCGGGATTGAGGGATGATGGCACGGTTGGAACCGTCTGGGCTACAGCGCCATTATTCTGCAGCCACACACCATTTTGCAGGGTGTAGTTGTTTGCCCAAATTCCTGCCGGTCCGGCATCTAAATCACCAACCAAATAATGCACCAGCGGATCATTGACCTGATACAAATAGGGCACAAAAATTGTTCGGACAGCCGTGTAGGGTGCTTGATTGGTTAGGGCGTAATTGTAGTAAAGAACGTTATTATAGGTATAAAAATGTGCTGGAGTAAATGCGGCTGCAAAATAAATTTGTTGTGCTGCATACGGAATGCCCGTTGTCGGGGTCCACATTGCAGATGCAGGTAGAGTTATCCCTTCTGCAGTTGAAATAGCAAGTTGATCTCTGATTCCAAAGCTTGGCCCTGTTGGTCCGGTGTTAGTTGCCCATAAATAATAGGTTTGTCCTGTGAAACTGGGATCTACGAGGGCGGCGGTCAGATTCGTGCTGTCGATGGGCCCACGCAACTGCACATAGTCAATCACATGGTTGCCATCCAGAATGTAGGCCTGAAACCAATTGGTTGTGATCAAACCCATTGGCGGCAGAGGAGCCAGAGTGGAATCCCAAGGACTACCCGGAAATCCCCCATTAGTGCTGGCGAATCCACCATTGGCAAAATTAATCGCATAGCCCGGCACCAGGGTATTGGTCCAATTCGCCGAAATGAACGAGTTGGGTGAAGGCAAACCGCTGTCATTCGCACCCCAATGCGATCCTGGCCAATAGCTCAAGTTCACAATGCAATTGGTCACGAACGAAAACTTGAAGGGATTGTTTGGCCCCAAAATGGAATTCGTCAAAAAAATGTTGTTGGCGCAACCGGCAAAAACCGTCAAATCACCGCTGCCGACATAATCGTTGGAATAGGAGTTCCAAAACGAAAACCCCAAACAATTGTTGATTGTCATCGTGACCATCTGGTTTGTCTGGTTCGGCAGAGCCGTTGCCGTAGGGCGCACCACTTCCAGCCGGCGGATGTAGGAGGCGGAATTCACCATCGAAAGCTGATTGAAAGCCGGAAAGCCGGTTTTTGCTCCGATGATCCACGGGACGCCATAGACATTGACCGGCACATTCGTCATGAGCACACCCGGAGTGGACAGCGCGGAAGGATCAAATGGCTGCGAAAGTTGAATGTCATTGATACCGCTGACCGCCGCGACCTGCTGATAACCGGTGATGAAGACATTCGTGCCGGTGCTGTCAGTGGAAAAGAGCGGGCGGAATACCGAGGGATAAAAGTTTGTGCTGGTGGCGTCGTAGATGTTGGCAGTCACCTGTAGCAGCCGGTGAACCGCCGGGGTGTATTGGTTGTTGGGATAAACCTGAATTTGCGTCAAACTCAGATTGAATTCCGCTGAAAGCAGACAATTGGCAACATTCGTAAAAAAACTGCGGGGGTTGCTCGTGTCAAAGCTGGGTGCCGCCAGCCCCCTTGACGCCGTAATCAGCAAAACCAAAATCCCCAGCCTCAACCCCAAAGCCTGAATCATCGAACAGCGAAGGCTCCGCAGACGGGGCCAGACCGCATCGGGCAATATGAAACCAGCTAAATTCACTTAAAACCACGATTTCACCGGAATTTGGAAATAGCAAATCAAAAAAAAGCCACAACAATGGGCATCGGCGGTGAATATGTCGGAATAAGAGAGTTCCGTGCGCTGGGCCCGGAACTTTTGAAAATAATAAGCATCGCCCCTGCGCGCGCCGGAAATCAGATTCCTAAACGCCGCTGCCAGCGATGGCTTAATCCTTCAGCACCTGCCGACGAAGTTCGTCCCGCAGTTTGCCGAGTAAATCCTGCTGGCTGATGCCGCGCCGTTCCGTTTCGGTTTTAACCCAGAGCAACACCGGCCAGAGTTGGTCGAGCGGCATGGTTTCCGAACCGATGGCCAGCGTGGTGCCGCACGAACAGTTGGCCAGGGATAGATTGCCGGCGGCCTCGGTCGGTTTCCAGTCGCCCAATTCGGCATGATAAGAAACTGGCTGGGCCAGGGGCTGGGTGTTCAGCGCATATTCCCGATAATTGGCGTAAACGCGCCGGCAGTTCGAACAAGTCTTGGGGAAAAGACTTTCCACGTGTTTCCGAATGAGTCGGAGGACATCGGCTTCAGTTAGATTGGATTTGCTCTTGGGCATCCGTCTGGCGCAGATAAAAGGTGTATTCGGCGCAATTCGCAATTAAAATATAGCACGAAGTATCCGTAAAACAACCGGCTACGCCCCAGAATGACCTTCGATTGTCCGCCCCTTTTTATTTTGGCCGGCCTTTAGTGTGGCATCCGACAAGGTAAATTATTAATTTTGGATGATGTCATTACTTGAAAAGGCCATTGCCATTGCGGTTGAAGCCCACCACGGCAAAAAGGACATGGGTGGTGCCCCATATATTCTTCATCCTCTGCGCGTCATGTTCCGGGTCAATACCGATGAGGAAAAAATCGTCGCGGCCCTGCATGATGTCGTTGAAGATCACGGCGACGTCTGGCCGATGAAGCGCCTCCGCAAAGCCGGTTTTTCAAAACGAATCTTGAAGGCTTTGGATTGTGTCACAAAACGTGAGGGCGAAGCCTATGAAAAATACGTCAAACGCTCAGCGTCCAACCCGATTGCACTGAAAGTCAAACTGGCCGACTTGGAAGACAACATGGATGTTCGCCGGTATTCAAAGGTCACAAAAAAAGACCGTGACCGCCTAAACCGCTACCTGGCCGCCTACCGGTTTTTGCTTGGGTTTTGAGCAAATACGGGATTACGCGCCTTTGGTTTCGCGAAATGGGGATGGGACGAGCTGAACCCGGGGAAATTTTCCCAAGGCCGGCTTTTCGCTCTTGGGATTTGTCAGGGCGATAAAATCCATCTGGCTGCGCCGCTGGCGTTCCTCGGCTGGCTTTTTGGCGCGACGATAATTGCCATCCGCCTCCAGCATCCTGGCCTTGGTATTGTCCGCCAGCATTACGCCCAGGATTTCCCGGACAATGCGATCGCAGATGACTCCGTCCTCAATGGGAAACATCAGCTCAACGCGCCGGAACAGATTGCGCGGCATCCAGTCGGCGCTGCTCAAAAAAACCTCGGACTGGCAGGCGTTCTCGAAATAATAAATCCGGCTGTGCTCCAGGTAACGGTCCACAATGCTCCGCACCGTGATATTATCGCTCAATCCCGCCACCCCGGGCCGGAGGCAACAGATGCCACGAATGATGAGGTCGATTTTGACGCCCGCCTGCGAGGCGGCATAAAGTGCCTTGATGATTTCCGGTTCAACCAGCGAATTGAACTTGGCAATGATTCGTGCCGGCAGGCCGCGCTGGGAGTGGGCGGCTTCACGTGCGATCAATTGCAGCAGCTTTGTGTGCAGTTCAAACGGGGCAACCACCAGCTTGTTCATACCTTGAAACTGACAGATGCCGGTCAGCAGATTGAATAGATTGGTGACATCTTCGCCAAAGGCTTCACGGCAGGTCAACAAGCTGAGATCCGTGTATATCTTCGCCGTGGTTGGATTATAATTGCCGGTTCCAAGATGGACGTAGCGGCGAATCTCGTAACCCTCGCGGCGCACCACCAGCGCACATTTGGCATGAATCTTATAGCCCACCAGACCGTAGACGACATGCACCCCATTTTCCTCCAGCCGGCGGGCCCATTCGATGTTGTTCGCCTCATCAAAGCGGGCCCGTAATTCGACCACGGCGGTTACCTGTTTGCCGTTCTTAACGGCGTTCATCAGCGCGTCGACGATGCGCAAGTCACCGCCGGTCCGATAGAGGGTCATCTTGATGGCCAGGGTATCCGGATCTGTGGCCGCTGTTTCAAGGAACTCCACCACGCTCGAATAGTTTTCGTAGGGATGATGAAGCAGAATGTCTTTTTCCCGGATGGCAGTGAAGATGTCCTTTTTCCCACGCAACTGTGGACTGATCGGTGCGAGAAAAGCCGGGTCGCGCAATTCAGGCGAATGTGCGCCTTGATAAAGCATCATCAATCGTCCCGGGATGAGCGGTCCCTTAACCAGATATAAATCCTGCCCGGAAAGGTTCAGGGTTTTCAGCAGCATTTCCTGAATGGCTGCTGGTGCGTCATGTTCAATTTCCAGCCGCACCGCCTGGCCGCGCCGACGTTTATGCAGTTCTTCTTCGACCGCCTTAAGCAAGTTGGGGGTGTCTTCTTCATCCACGTAAAGTTCGCTGTTGCGAGTCAGGCGAAAGGCCCAATGACCAAGGATCTTCGTCCCGGAAAAAAGATCCGCCAGAAAATGCCCGATCAATTGGCCCAAGAAAATATAATCCTGCCGGCCATCGGCACGCGGCAACTGGATGAGGCGCGGGAGATTGGCGGGGCTTTGCACGACTGCCAGATGGCTTCCGGTCACCCCGTTTTTTTGCATCTCCAGCGAGATGATGAGGTTGAGTGACTTGTTCAACAGCTGTGGAAAAGGGTGGGCTGGGTCGATTGCCAACGGGGTCAACACCGGCCGGACTTGATTGAAGTAGAAATTCTTGAGCCAAACCTGGTCGGCTGACTCGAGTTCGCTGAATGCCAGGATGCGTATCCGGTGTTTGATCAGAGCCGGTTGGAGTTCTTTTTGCCAGCAGGCATGTTTATCTGCCATCATCTGCCGAACCCGCTGGGTGATGGCGATAAAGATTTCCGCCGGCGTGCGACCGTCAACGCTCCGGGCGGTGTTGCCGCTCTCGATTTGCTGTTTCAAGCCGGCAACCCGCACCTCGAAAAACTCGTCCAGGTTGGAGCTGGCGATGGTGTAAAACTTGAGCCGCTCAAGCAATGGGTTGGTGGCATCCATGGCCTCATCCAAAACCCGTTGATTGAATTCCAGCCAGCTCAATTCGCGATTGAGGAAGTTTTTCGACTCACGGTTTTTGGACATACTGGTTCACTCGGATAAATGTCTGTATAATATCAGCGGCAGCCGTCAGACAAAAGTTACAATCTCATGATTGCGATCGCCGAACTACGCGGCACCCACATCAAAAACAACAATGTGATCGCCTGCGACCGCTGCATCGAATTCCTGTGCAGAGTCATTCACAACACCAACATGTCGACAGAAACAAAGATGGGTAAGGAACTCCAGGGGAGGCGTCGTTTATAATAAACCGTTAAGATTGGAAGTTTGAACCCCAGTTAGACGATTTTGCAGGGAATCAGCGCATCTTCATCGAACGAATAAACGGCGCATAAACGATGGTAGCCATCCGCAATGAGGACTTTGCCACCTGCCCGGACCAGCAGTAACGGCGACAGCTCTTCTCCTGCCTCAATCTCTTTTTGGTCTTTGTTGACATGCCAATTGGTGGTTCCAAGCAAGGGCAGGCCTGACGCCCGGAAAATGTCCTTGGATTTGAACTCTGACATGGCCGCTCGTTTCAATTTGCCGGCGATGGCTTTGGCGGTTTTGATTGGGACCCTCTGAACTAGGCCATTGAGGATGGGATGGTTTTCGGGTAACGAAAGGAAAACCATCATGAAGAAGACACATCATACGACCGAGCAAATCATCCGGATCCTGCGGGAGGCGGAGACCAGCGGGC
>CAISYZ010000245.1 GCA_903889895.1 uncultured Verrucomicrobia subdivision 3 bacterium
ATCCACCAACACTCTTCTGCGAATCTCGGCCCAGTCATTCATATTGCGATACATGCTTCATTGTTAATGAAGATGCCGCACTTTTGAACCGCCGCGTCACACACATGACCCCGCCGCACTTTTCAGCCGCCGTTTACAGCCTGTTATTCCTGGATTCCAGCCCGATCCATTGAGTTGATACGACACATTCGTCGCTTGCACATTATCGTGTGCGGTGCCGGCTACGGTGAAAACCGCGTTACTCCACCGCTGACCAGCAGTTGGAGCAGTAATCGAAACAGTAGGTGCTGTTGTGTCTGGCGTATAGGTCACGCTCACCGAGCCAATGGTGGAATAATTGCCCGCGCCATCCTGGCTGCGGACATAAATGGTGTTTGCGCCTGAACTCAACGCCACTGATGCGCTCCAACTGGTCGTGCCGCTCGCCGTCTGCCAAGTGCCGCTGGTGCTGTTCACCTGCACCTGCACCAGACTTACACCGCTGCTGGGTGTGCCGGGGTCGGTCGCCGTGCCGCTGACTGTGACCGGGGAAGTTGTGAACGTCTGCCCGCCCGTCGGACTGCTGATGGCCACGGTCGGCGGAGTCACGTCCGGCGGATTGTAAGTGACGGTGATTTGTTTTGTGGTGGAGTTGTTAAGCGTGTCCTTGGCTATCACCGTAATCGTGTTCGCCCCGGAAACGAGCGTAACCGTGGCGTTCCAAGTGGCCGTGCCGCTGCCGCTGGCCGTGCCGCCGGTGGCACTGGTTCCGTTGACCGTCACCGATGAAACACCGTTGTTGCCAAACCCGCTGTCGCTGGCCGTCCCGCTGACCGCCAAACTGGCGCTGGTCACAGTGGCATTGTTGGCCGGCGAACTGATGGTGAGCGCCGGCGGTGTCGTATCAATAGGTGTGGCAGACCACTGTCCTAAATCGCTGCCAAAGCCCTCGTCTATGTCGTATGACCCGCCAGCGCTGGTCTGATTATACAGGTATTGGTAAAGACTAATGCGAGGGTCTATATTGCCACTCGACCATGCCGTCGTTTGCCAACCTTTCGTCGCCTTTCCCGCGTCCAGAACATTCTTTAGCGGGGCATAACCACCGTAGAAACCAACCCTCGAAACACCTAAAACAGATGCGGCTCCATCTAGGTAAGCATTTATCGCTGTTTGGTCACTTGGCTGCGCGTCGAAGTCGCAAGCGAAGTAACAGAAGAAATTTGCGGGCGCACCAGCCGCCGTCGCGGTGGTGACAGCCGTATTTGCATCCGCGACTCCAGCGCTATATCCATTCTGCATTTCATTGGCGGTGGACTCAAAAACAATAATGATGCCCAACCCCGCAGCTTGCAAAGTCTGAGCCTCGCTGCTAGTTATGTTCTTCGCGTTTCCTGCGGCACTTACATATCGAATCACAAAACCATATCCTGCCGCTTTCAACGCGCTCAAGTTGGGAGGATTGACAGAATAATCTACACCTTGGCTGGTCGTTGTGCTGCTGCTGCCGACATTGAAACTTACCCCTGCCGATGTTCCACCACCGGGACTTGGATTGAAAACTGTAACCGTTGCCGTTCCTGCCGAAGCGATGTCGCTTGCCGGAACCTGTGCCTGTAAAACGGTAGTTAGGCCACCACTACTTACAACTGGCGTCGTTGGCAGACTAACGCCATTCCAATAAACAATAGAACCTTGGTCAAACGTGCTTCCATTCACCGCCAGGGTAAAAGCAGCTCCACCGGTCGCAACACCACTCGGCGACAAAAACTGAATGACAGGAACGGGCGCTTGCAAGGGAAAACTATATGTTGAGGAAGTTATACTTCCAGGGTTGATCACTTGCGCTGTCCAAGTTGCAGGATCATTGCCAAATGTCGCGCTTACTTGGAGTTGTGAACTGCTGATATATGTGGCCGACAAAGTAGCATTACCAGCAGGAGCTGCCCCAACGGCAGGCCAAACCAATGCCACCTGGGCACCGCTTACAAATCCAGATCCATAGACATTAAATGTTTGTTTGCTATTTGAACCAACCACCGGATTTGGTGACACGCTAGAAATGGTTGGAGTGCCGCCGGTGATGGTGAACGATGATGAAACGGCCTCATCGTTGGCGACAGAGGTTTGAGTGAGCAGACTGGTATTATCAGCGATGACCCAGACGTAATAGGTGCCCGGAGACGAAGGCACAGTCACCGTCTCGTTCTGGTTGATTGTTGCTCCGGCACCGATGGTTCCGGTGGCCACGCCGCTCCCGACGTTGTTGGCCGAACTGCCATAGCTGGAACTGGAAGTCGTGATGCGCACTTGGCTGTATGAAGAAGCTGCCGTCGCCGTGCCGTTGTTGAGTATCTGCCAACTGACATACAGAGAACCCCCCGGAGCCACGCTGCCGGAACCAGGCGTGACATTCAACGGCTGCACGTCCACCGTGCCGGCACTGGTAACAGTGAACGATGATGAAACGGCCTCATCGGTGGCGACAGAGGTTTGAGTGAGCAGCCGGGTATTATCAGCGATGACCCAGACGTAATAGGTGCCCGGAGACGAAGGCACAGTCACCGTCTCGTTCTGGTTGATTGTTGCTCCGGCACCGATGGTTCCGGTGGCCACGCCGCTCCCGACGTTGTTGGCCGAATTGCCATAGCTGGAACTGGAGGTCGTGATGCGCACTTGGCTGTATGAAGAAGCTGCCGTCGTCGTGCCGTTGTTGCGTATCTGCCAACTGACATACAGAGAACCCCCCGGAGCCACGCTGCCAGAACCAGGCGTGACACTCAACGGCTGCACGTCCACCGTTGCGAATAAGCAACGCTGGCTCAACAACAACCCTAAGCCAAATACGGTAATGCGAGAATACCTTCCGACGACTCTTAAAATTGTTTTTTTCATGATGCCTATTTGAGTGTTTGGAATTGAACGTTTTTTAAGGTGATGCTTTAACGGGATTCGACTCATGGTCTTCCTACGCGTTCATAGGCAGGTCGGTCAGTAGGCCGGTTTTTCTCGCGCCGACGCGGGCGTGCTACCGCCAGCGGTGGCGCGTGGCCACGCTTTCCGCCGGCATTTTTAGTTTTGTTCATTTGAACCCTGATCTGTTGCCTTCAGCAGAGAACTGCCTATTCCAACTTGCTCGAATTTTGACAGATTGCCTAGCCGTGACAAGTCGGCCATTTGGCCTACACCGCTACGGTTTGGCGGGCGGCAGCTCCGGCGGGTTGTGCAAACAACAATCGCCGGTGTGATGGCGGCGGCAAATGGGGGGCAGCACGCCGGTTTCTGAAAGCGTGAGGCCAATCATCTGCTCAACGATTCGCAAAACCAGCTCGGTGCGGGTGGTGACGGTGAGTTTCTTGAAAAGCCGGTTCAAATGGGTATGAACGGTGTGTCCCGAAATTTTGAGCCGCTTGGCAATTCCCGCCTTCGGAAGATTGTCAAAAACGCCTTGGACAATCTGCAATTCGCGCTTGGTCAGCCCCAAGGCGCGGGAAATCTCAAGCCAAGCATGATCGGTAAGCAATGACGCCCCCCGCAGCTTGCTCCGTGAAGCTCGCCCCCGTTGCATGAGCCAAGGATGCAACCAAGTGAATCCGACGGCAAGATGGATCAATGTCAAACTTTTCGGTCTTCAGTCGGATTCCGGTTCGTGTCATGCTGCGGTCATGGCAACTAAATCCACAAAGAATCCGGCTGCGGTGGCGCTGGGGCGACTGGGCGGATTAAAGGGCGGCCCGGCACTGGCAGCAAAAATGACGCCGGCACAACGCAAGGCCGCCGGTCGCAAGGCGGCACTGGCGCGCTGGTCAAAAAAGTCAAAATAGCCCTAGAATGTTGTTGTTTATGCGCGAGCGGTCGTGTATAATAACGGCAATACAAAATGCAATTTATGGGAATGACTTACCATTTCGCTTTCAGCGCGCCGGGCATCACTCCGGCGGCGGTGCTGGAAGATTTCTTGCACAGTGTTGAGGATGACGCGAAGGCGATTGGGTTCAATCCGGTGCTGGTTCTGGACGCCTTGTTCGACACGCCGGAGCGGCAGAAGTTCGCGCGGCAACTGACGACGGGCGCACGGCTGGAAAACGACAAGCTCAAGGGCGTCGTGCTGCTGCGTGACGGACAGGTCTGGCACCATGATCCTGTGACGGGTTCGTGCCGCATCATTCCGAAGCGCGGGGTGGTGCTGGTGGTAACGGACGCGCAGAAGTGCGAGACAGTTTTCGGATTCTTCCAATTCCCGGCGACGCTGCATGATTTGAACGGCAAGGCCGTGGTCACTACGCACCAAGGCAAACGGTGGACTTTCCAGAATTTTGTGAACAGCCCTGATCCCCGGTTCCGGAAAATCATCAAGCGATTCGCCGATGCCGGTTATCTGGATGCGGAGCGTGATGAATTCAAGGCGGTCTGAATTTTCCGAATGCACGCCGCGCCGCGCTTGGTGAGGTCGTGTTCCCAAATCCGAATGACCCGCCAGCCGAGGTTACGCAGCTCTTGGTTAACTCGGCGGTCGCGGGCCATGTTCGCGGCGAACTTCTTTTTCCAGAATGCACGGTTGCCAACGGGAATTTTGCAGTGCTTGGGGCAGCCGTGCCAGAAACAGCCGTCAACAAAAACCGCCAATCTTGCCGGGCGGAAAATAAAATCCGGTTTTCCGAATACGGGCTGACCGCGCCGCCAGCCGATGATTCGGTGCTGGCGAAATAATTTCATCAAGGCGAGTTCCGTATCTTTGTTGCCGCTTCCGCGAATCCGGGACATGACGGCGGAGCGTTTCGCCTTGGAGAACACGTCAGCCATGCGAGCTAGTCCAATGCAGCGGCGAACATTTCCACCAAGGCGCGCAGTTTTTTTAATCCAAGTCCGGGGCGTGTGCGCAACTGATCCCAGGTCATTGCCGCATAACTTGAAACCAGTTCGCGCCGTTTGCTGGCAACCCAAACCTTGCCGGTGTAAGCCTCCAAGCCCTCAATGGTGCGCGCATCGTTGGTGAATTTCTTGCGAACCTTGTCCCACTCGGCGGCAAGCGCGTCTTCCTCGCAAGTGGGAGCGACGAACGGCTCATCCGCAAATTCATCCTTCCAAGCGGTCGGCAGTTCCAGTTTTTTCTTCCTAAATTCATCCCAGCAATCCGCACGTTTAGACGCTTCGCCGACATTCCCTGATTGTGCCAGAAGATGCTCGTTGGCGGCTTTCGATACCTCTGTGATGGCATCGCAGAGCGCGGATGAAAGTTTCTGGTCGTTCCAAATAGTTTCGAGGTCAATCCTCCGCCCGGATTTTTCTGCGAGCCACGCGATTGTGTAGGCCACAATGTTGGCGCGGTAGCCGCCGAATTCCTGCGCCGAAACCAATTTTTCCGTTGTGCGAAACAAAATGGCCTTGGCGACAACATGCTTAAAATAATTAAAATCCACCATCGGCTCGCCGTCTTCATCGTGCTTTTGAGCGAACTCAATGAAGTTTTTTTCCGCCCCCTTGCAAACCAGATGCGGCAGCCCCATCCAAGCGTGTTCAAACTTGGCAAGGTCGGTCTTGGTGAATTTCTGATGCGGCGGATTTTCCTCCTCGAACTCGCGGCGCTTTGCCTGGGTTGGTTTGCGTGCCTTGTCATCAAGGTATGAACCACGCGCACGCTCATAATACCAATGCGTGCCGCGTTCCAATCCGCCCTGTGGCGGTGCCCAGGCATTGCGGGAAAGCTGTTCAAGCTGGTGATGGAATTTGCCGTTGGCCGAGAAATCCGCCGTGTTCACCTTGTTCTGGCTGTTGGCGTATCTTGAAATGAGCGGGACAATCTCAATGACTTTGGCCGGGTCGGTCAACACTGTCAGTTTCATCTGCACCACCACATTCGAGACATCCACGCGCTCTTTCTTCAAAGCGTGGAAAATGCTCGCCGTGGTCTGGCCTCCGTTGACGACTTGAAAATCTTTTACGCTCTTTAGCCGGCCATGTCCGTCTTTGCCGATCTCAACGTCAACCTCCGCCGCCGTGCAACAAAGACCGTTGTTGTATGCCAGAAACCGATGCGGCTCGTCGCGCAAGGTTTGTTGAAGCCCTTTGTTCACCTTGTTTTTGGCCTGGAGAAATGCCCGGACATTCCGCTCCAACAAGCGCTGCCCATATTCACCGTAAATTTTTGCCAGCAACGGGGCGGGCAGGAATGCGAGAAACGTCCGATACTCGGTGGTGGCGTCCTGCGTGGCTATGCAGCCGATTGGCCCGCCGTTTATCTTTGAAAAATCCAGTTCAATGATTTTGTGCTCGCCAACCTGCAACCGGCTTAACTTTTCCAAATCCCAAAGCACATACTTAACATCCAATCCCGGCAACTGTTCTTCCTCAACATCTGCTGCGCGTGTGCCGACAACGCCGTCGGTGATGAAGAAAAGACGGACAGAAGCTAGGTTCTCCTTCGCCTCATGGATTTGTCGAGCCGCCTCAAATGCGTCGTGCGATTCTTCCAACTGCGTATAAAAGCCGTCAATGGCGCGGCGTAGAAATCCGCGCGCCAAACTGAAAAACTTTGCCACGTCCGGTTTTGAAACGACATCCGGCTGGCCGGTTCCGTGATACAGGGTAACAAACAAATCGAGCGTCGCGCCGTCGCCGGACAACGCCCATGCGTTAATCTTCGCGGCGGGGAAGCGCCCTCGCGATTCCCAACGAAGGCTGGGACAAATCATTTCTGCGTTGTCGGCTTCGTTATGCTCGGCGAGCCGTTCCAAGACGCATTCGGTAAATGCGTCCTCCCGCATTTGCGGCGATGCGTCGTCTGCACATTTCACCAGCACTTCTTGGTGCAGGTCTTGGGCGAATTGATCCAATTCAGGCACGGTTTTTCCTTTTGAAATTGGGCTTCGGGCTGGCGGCGACAGTGGTTTCAACCACTTTGGGCTGAACTCTGAACGGCTCGCACGCGGCCACACTCAACGCATAGTTGGCATCGCCAACGCCCGGCGGCATATCGGCTTCCACCAGGCTTGGAAACTTTTTGCCGACTCTGAAAAATCCGACCGCGCGCACGGTATAACCGCGATCCGCGTAACGCGCTGCGTGTGCGTCGTGGTAGCCGATGGCGAGCAATTCGTCCTCAAATTGCTCCAGCGCCGCCGCGTCTGACCCCAGCTTGTTGCGCAACGAACCAACCATGTCCGGCAAAATTTCCCCGCTGCCGTCTCGAACATCGAGCGCGATGACATTCAGAAATAGCGCATCCCAGGCGCTGTCGTCCAGTTGACGCTCGCTGGTGATCCGCACCACTTGCGGTTGTTTTGCCAATGTGGTTTTCACTTCCACCGCGCAACTTTCAAATTGAAAATCCTGGTGCGCCCGTTCTCCGCCTTTCCACGAGTGGACTGCGGCTGCGCCGATGGTTGAAAGCAGATGCTCGCGGAGAAAATAAAGTTCCCCCCACAAGCCGCGCTGCGATTCCTCGCTCAAGCCCTCGAACGAGGCGGAAAGAAATTTCTGCCAGCGCGCAAGCTGGCCGAGAAATGCGCGAGCTTGGGCGGCAGAATCGCCGGCATCGGACACCCGGCGAACCAAATCTTCCGCGAGTGCCGTGAACACGTCGGCGAAACGCACTTCTTTCAACGCCACGCCGAAATGAGCGCTGCCGCCAATTGAGACGGCCAACGGCTCAAGGCCTTTGCAGCGCGGCCAGTGACGACGCGTTGGCACGGACGCCGAAGGCAACCGCAGCAAAACCGCGCGACGCTTGGTCGCAAGTTCCAAGCCGACAAACAGCGGGCAACCCGCAGCGGGTTGTGTCAGACGAATCAGCCATCCGCTCGCGCCGGTCTTGCCGGCGGCGGCGTCTGATTCAAGTGCCTTCCAAAAATCTTCAATCTGCATAATCTTCGTCGTGGAATGTGGCTTGCCACACTTTATTGACTTTGTAGTCCACTGCGCGAGCCGTATGGCTTGACGGAAAACTGAAAGCCAATCCCATGAAGGGCGGTTCGCTTACCGGCCAACGATTTTCCGTTGGCACAATGGGGTAGATCAAAAGCAGTCCGTGGGTTCTTGGGCGAAGATGGCGGGCGACTTCGCCGTTAATGCGGGCGCGTTTCGTTTCTCCGTCAGTGGGTGGCTTGCGTAAAACTGTCAATCGCTCGGCAGCAGTGGCGAGCGTTGTTTTTTCCACGCAACATTGCTGCAACAAGGCTTCCTCTGGCGGCGTAAATAATGGGCCGCCGTTTTCCACGGCGCGTTTTGTAAGCAATTCCGCGAGCACCAACTCATCCAGGGTGATTTCTGCCAAGTCGAGCGCTTGGTGTGTCGGACTCTGAATGTTTGCATTGCGTGTCGCGTAAAGAGAAGGTGTTCCGCCCTCCGGCCAGGAACCTTCTTCGGGTTTGCGCTCCGCCATGCCGGGCTTGCAACCAGAAATGGGAAATTTGCCCGCTTTGCCGTCGGTGTTCACCAATGCCACCGTCCAGCTTGTTAATTCTCCCGCTCCAGCCTGACGGCGGATGAATTCCATCAGCTCCGGCTTTTGCAAACGCCACCCTTCCGAGGCAACGGAAAAATCGTGAAGCAATCCGTCGAGCAACTGCGCGGGCTTCACATTTTTCCAAAGCCAGGCAGTGGGAGTTTCCTTGGCCGCGCCATGTCCTCCCAGCCCGTCGAGAAAACGGCCAACTATGTCGGCATTGTCGCGGACAACTTTTGATGCGGTGATAAAATGCGCGGTCTGGACAAGCTGACCAGCGTATGAAAGCCGCTGGGTCTGCGCGTGCGACATTTTATTCATGGCGGTTACTAGCAGCCCGCCCGGATGCTCGCGCACTCGCAACCCGTAACGGCGCGGTGTCAGCCCGGCCGCTTTCATCCGATCAAATTCGCGGCGCAACTCCACTTCAGCCAAAGCAATGTGCCGATACCACCGGCGTAAATCCTCCGTGGTGAACAAACGGCACAAATCCAGATAGCCGGGACGATAGCCAAACCACCGCCCCATTTGCATCAGCGTGTCATACATCTGTGAAGCGCGGAGAAAGTAACTGACCGAAAGCCCCTCAAGCGTCAAACCACGGGAAAGTTTGTCGCCGCCGACAGCCACGACATTGAAACCCTGGCGATGTGCCACATAATCCAGCGCGTCGGTAGCGTGCCCATTGATTTCTTTAACTTCAATCCGCCCCGCCGCTTCGGGCAATTCAGCGGCAACTTGCGCCCATGAAACTTCGGGCAAATTTTCATCCGACGACATTCCCCGAATTTGGGCGCTCGTCGGTTCAAATTCTTCCTGCCAGAGTTTTTTCAAATCTGAAAGAAGCGTCTGACGCCGTTCCCCCTCGCCGATGGCAAGCCGCCGCCGAATGGAGTCCACCTGTTGTTGGATAAGCTGCGCGACTTGGCTTTGCACGTCCACGAATCGCGTGACGTGAACCAGCATGGAATTGTGAACTTCCGTCTGGCCGCGTGCGCGGCGCGCGGCGCAAACCAACACAAAACAGTGCAACGCGCGACTCAAGGAGTCAGGCAATTCGTGAACAGGAAGATCTTTTTTGTGCTTGGGTATGAAAACATCTTCATGGTCATCCACCACACGAAACAGGGGCAGTTCCTGCTTTGTTTCGATTCCAGAATCAGGATCACCATCAAGGCCGAACACGCGCGCCGGACTGACATAATTTGACGGCGGTGAAACATTGAGGATGAAACTCCGTGGGAAAAGATCTTCGCCGTGCTTTGGCGTTTCGGCATCTGGATTGATGAAGATGTTTGCAAACGGCGTCGCGGTGTAGCCGACATAGGCGCTTTTCTCGAAAGCATCGAGCAATTCACGGATTCGTCCGTTGATGGCTGTTACATCATCGTCATCAGCCTTTTTGCCTTTACGATCCTTGGTGTTAATCGAAGCGTTGTCCGCTTCATCATCAATCACCAGCAGCGGCACGCCGCGAATAATTTTGGCCTTCTGACCAGGAATTTCTTCACCCCGAACATGGAGCACCCATTTAAGCAAATTTTTCAGGACGCTCCCGTTTTTCTTAACAACGAGAATGACCGGATGACCGCCGATGTCCACACTCGTATCAGCCTTGGGCGCACGAAAGTCGCCGTCATCAAGACTGCTGGTTAGCGTTGTAACCTGCAATAATTGCCCGAACAATTTGCCAACTCCTATCAGGCTGTTTGCGTGATCAAGATTTCGGTCTTTTTGGCTGTCGCGGCCAAGCACGCCTTCGTCCAGCCGGTATTGGGTTTGGCTACGGAGGTTATTGTGCATCCCCGCCAGAATCACAATGAGGCGATAGCCCGAATCAAGCGCTTTGCAGATTAGGCCGCAATAGTTGGCGGTTTTTCCGGATTGCACACTTCCGACCACCATGCCGCGACAATCCCACGGCGGGTTGCGTTCGGGGTCTTCCAGCTTGCCGAGAATTTCGTCCGTGAGTTTTCCAAGCGAGCCGACCACCGGCTCCGGCAGTTTTTTCTCCTGTTCAAGAAAGGTTTTGTAGCGACTCCAAAATTTCCATTCAATACTACCACGGCGGGCCGGAAGCCACTCAATGTGGTCGGCTGGGTCGTCCATCAGGGTTGCGTCAGGGACATACACGTTTGCCTCGTGCATGAGTTGAGCGACGAGAGCATCGGCATCAACTTCACCCATTCCCGCTGCGCGCGTGGTTTGAACCGCAAGGGCAACTTGGGCGCGAATGACTTCCTGGGTTCGCACGGGCTGGAGATTTAGCAGTGTCACCGCAATCGAACGGGCATGGTTAAAAGCATCGCTCATTTTTCATCCTCCTCGGCTATGGCTTGCAGCAGTTGTGGAAAACGCGGGAACGGTTCAAAATGTGCCAGCCGTAAAAGGGCGTCTTTTCGGGAAAGCCCGCTGACGCGAAGCGAAGCGAAAACCTGCCGCATGACTTCGAGGATTTCGGCTTCTTTTGCACCTTCAAACGGGCCGATTGTCTGGTCGGGCTTCTCGCGATCCGTAATGGTGATAAGTGGAACTGGAATGGTTTCTTCGATCAACCGCAGCATGGCGCTAAATTTCGGCACGTCGGCGCACGCGGCACGAACTTGTTTCACAAGCGGGTGTTCGCGATTGACGCGATAAAACACCTGATTGTGTTTTGCGGTCTGTTCCCAAAGAAAAACCCGTTCCTGGCCGTCTTTTGGAATAAGTTTCGCGCCCCGATGCGAATAAATTCTTTTCGCCACGCTACGCGTGCTCTCGCCGATACGCACCAGTTCGCGGCGCAATTTTTCAGGCGGTCTTGCGCGGGATTTGGTGACATCAATTTCCCATTCGTGATCCAATGCGTTGGGAAGATCAACCCGGATGCGCGCAAGTTTGTAATGCTCTTCTTGCCGCCAACCTTTGATGCCAAGCCAGTCGCCGGGAACGAGCAACCGGCAGTTGCGGTAAATGTAAAATCCCTGATGCGCGTTCCATCCGCGCAATCCGGCGGCTGACCGATGCGATTCGGCGTCCAGCTTCGACAAATGCGGGAGAACAAACGGCTCAACTTCGATAATGTGTCCCTGGAAACGAAGTTTTTCCGCCGTAAGCCGCTGCGTGGCGGGTTCGTCCGCAAGAAATGGGTCCCAAGGCGTAATCGGCTTGCCGTTAAGGGAAAATTTGACCGCACTTCTGCCAGTCATCAGACGGTGAAAGACGGCTGCAAAATGATCCCCGACGTGTTCTGCGCGTCTCAAAAATGCGTCTTCGTCGGCGTCGTTCTCCGTGGCCGTTTCAGAGGTCAGCCGATCAAGTTTTTCCCAGACGACAACTGTTCCCTGTTTCGGGTCGGCGAGTTTTTCTGCCAACTTCGCCGCGAGTGGGGATGGCGTTCGTAGGAGTTGCCACTTGTCGGTGTCCGCAATGTGATCAAGATCCCAACAACGAATCAGTATTTCTCCCCGGCGCTGGCGCGTGAACACTGTTACGCGGCGACATTGCGAAAATGAAGCCGTTTTGAGTCCCAAGCCAAAGCGTCCAAAATCTCCTGGGTCTCGAAGTTCGCGCGGATTGCGACTACCAAGTCGCATTGCGTTGATAAGAGTCGGTTCGTCCATCCCGTCGCCATCATCGGCCAAGGCGATGGCAGAATTTTCACCGGCCCAGTGAAAATGAATGGTTAAGTGCCGTGAGTTGTGAAAAAGGCTGTTGTCGGCAAGGTCTGCCAAGGCCGTTGCGAGATCATACCCAAACGCGCGAAGTGATTCGACCATTGCCGCCGCTCGCGGTTCGACTATGTCGCGCAATGCTTCCGCATTTTGGCTGGCTCCCTTTTTCACAGGCCATTTATGCCAGCACTTTTTCCCGCTCGTGTCTCACTTCCTCCATCAAGTCCGGGTTGCGATAGCACATTCCAGCCGTCACCGCCTCGCTGCAATAAAACTCGTCGTCTTTTAATTCGCCCGCTTCATAACGACGCCATGCTTCCGCTGCAATCGGTGCGAGAATCACCGGCCAGCCGCTATCTACGAAGTATGGCGCGAGCAAGCGCGGTTCAATTTTGCGGATTTCAGGAAAATCTTCTGCGGCGTTGGAAATTTCCGTGCCGTGTTCCAAGGCGCTGTCGGGATGAAGGCCGGGATAAAGGAATCCGACAGAAAACCAGCCACGTTTGAATTCAGCTAGGGGGAATTGGCGAAGCATCTTGCTCTCTCCGGCGCGCACAAGCTCAAGTAGCCACGCGACGGCCTCCTGTTGGTCGGACGGCAGTGGTGATAATCCGAATCGAACGCCTTTTTTATTTTTCATGGTTTTCTCCAAATATGATTTTGCAGCCAGTCCGATGGCTTCCGAAACAAGCGGCGGAACGGCATTGCCGATGACGCGGAATTGATGGGTGCGAGCCACCGGAAATTGAAACCAATCGGGAAAACTCTGCACGCGCGCCGCCTCGCGCGGCGTGAGCGAGCGGTTTTGTGTTGGATGAATGAACATCAGCCCGTCCTTGCTCAAGTGGGCGACGATGGTGGAGCAAGCCTCGTTGCGATGCTGCCGGGTGTAACGGTCTTTGAAAGATTCGCGGTCGTAGGGAAACTCGAATTCCTCGCCACGCTTGATTGCCGCCGCGCAATGCTCGCCCTCGCGCAATTTGGCAAAGTCGCGCAAGTCGCGTTCGCTGTGGGGGCGGGCACGATGAGCCGTCAATTTTTGCGCAAGCTGCACTTCGAGAGTTTCGTAGAGATAGCCACGGCTGTATTTCGCAACGTGGCTTTTGCGTTTCTCCATGTCGTAATCAGCTTCTTCGTCGCCACCACCTGCCCGGACAGTTGGCAGATCGCAAATGGCTTCGCCGAGCGTCGGCCATTCCACGGCGCGGGGTGCGGGTTTCAACTCCCCTGGAAAGTAATCAGGTAAATCAAGTCGAGTGCCAATGATGAGTTGGCGCTGTCGTTTCTGCGGCACGCCCAGGTCAAATGCCTTTTCAACCTGCGGATGAACACGGTAGCCCAACGCTCGCGCCTCTTTCTGAACGCGTGTAAAGTATTTTCCACCCGCCGCCGACTTGATGCCTAAAACATTTTCCATTACGAACAATTTCGGCTGAAAATGACCGACGTAACGCAAAAATTCCTGGTAAAGATGCCGACGTGAGTCTTCAACCATGCGCGGCCCGTTGTTCGCGCCGTCGCGCTGACGCACGGTTGAATATCCCTGACACGGTGGGCCGCCGACAATGACATCAACCACCTCGTCGCCGATGAGCGCCGCCATTTTATCGGGTGTGAATTGAGTTAAATCTTTTTCAAGGGCGTGGCGGATTTCAGGAAAGTTTTTTCTGAAAACGGTGACGGCTTCGGGGTTGAAATCAACCGCCGCCAAGCAACGGAAGCCTGCGCGCTCCATGCCGAGGCTGAATCCACCGCAGCCGCAAAAAAGGTCTATGAACGCCGGTTTTTTCATTCAAGCTACTGTCACATGAGATTAAGACGACGCCAATGGATTTCCAAGATGTTTCGGGAGACAGCATCAAGCGAAAGCAGATTGTTTTATTCCGCATCAGCCCCACAACTGACGGTCAAGCGAGCGGAACTGGATCGCCTCGCTGATGTGGTCGCTGGAAATTTTTTCCGCTCCGGCAAGATCGGCGATGGTGCGCGCGACTTTCAAAATGCGGTCGTAGGCGCGGGCGCTCAAGTTTAAGTCGGTAAAGCACCGCGCCGGAAAGCGAGAGCGTTGACAAAGGGCAAACAAGTCAGCGAATATGAACGCGATGAAAACCATTTCCAGCGCGGATTTAGAAAATATTTCCTCGGCAATTTTACTTGCACACACTGAAAAAATGAGCGAAAATAGTTTTAGTAAATCGCCCGGTCAATGACAGATGAAACACAGATAATTAATTAAAAGCGGAATGTTTTTGTTTTCATCTGTGTTCAATCTGTGTTTCATCTGTGGCTAAAATAAAATGAGTGCAAAAAAATTATCCGCCTCCCGTGCCCGGCAGATTTTGTCCGCCGCGCAAAAGGCCCGCGTGCTCGTCGTTGGCGACGTGATGCTGGACCAGTTCATCTGGGGTGGCGTGTCGCGCATTTCGCCGGAGGCACCGGTGCCGGTGGTGGATTTTCAACGCGAGAGCTTCATGCCCGGCGGCGCGGCGAACGTCGCGCGCAATCTGGTTTCGCTCGCCACCCCGGCGGAACTTTTCGGCGCGATTGGTAAAGACGAAGCAGCAGGCAAGCTGCTAAAACTTTTAGAAGAACAAAAAATCGGCTGTGCCGGCTTGGTCAAATCATCAGCGCGACACACGAGCATCAAGACGCGCATCGTGGCGCACCAGCAGCAGGTCGTCCGCGTGGACCGCGAAACGCGCGGTCATCTGGACGACAAGCTGACCGCGGCGCTGCTGGCGGAAATCAAAAAACAAATCACCGAGGCGGATGCGGTCATCGTCGGCGACTACGGCAAGGGCGTAGTCACGCAACCATTGCTGGACGGCATCAAGAAGCTTTGCCGCGAGCGCGGCGTTTGGTTGAGCCTCGATCCGAAGCCGGTGCATCATCTGAACTTGAACGGGCTTTCGCTCATCACGCCAAACCGCAAGGAGGCGTTTGAACTCGCCGATTTGCCGGACGACACGAAGAACGCGAATCCGTTTGCCGACAAAAATCTCATGCTCGTCGCGGAACGGCTGCTGAAAGAATTGAATCCCGCGCTGCTGCTGATCACGCTCGGCGAACTCGGCATGTTGCTCTGTCAGCGTGGTCAGAAGCCGTTTCACATCCCGACGGTGGCGCAGGAAGTTTTCGATGTTTCCGGCGCGGGCGACACGGTCATCGCGAGCTTCACGCTGGCGATTGCGGCTGGGGCTTCGCCGATTGAAGCGGCGATTCTATCGAATCACGCCGCCGGCATTGTTGTCGGCAAAGTCGGCACGGCGGTGACCTCGCCGGAGGAACTGGTGAAGAGTTTTGAGCAACGTTAAATCGTTGCATGGTTGAATCGTCGAATCGGCACGACGCACACGACAATGTAACGATGTGACGAATCATAATTCACAACATGAAAACCACTGTTGAATCCATCCGCGCGATGAAAGGTCGCGGCGAGAAAATCGCCGCGCTCACGGCGTATGATTTTCCGACGGCGAAGTTGCTCGACGAAGCCAGCGTGCCGCTGCTGCTCGTCGGTGATTCGCTCGGCATGGTGGTGCTTGGTTATCCGGACACCACGCACGTCACAATTAAGGAGATGAAGCATCACGTCCGCGCGGCGGCCCGCGCGCAATCGCAAGCGCTGCTCGGCGCGGATTTGCCTTACCGAAGTTACGATGAGGTGGACGGGGCGGTGGCCAACGCCCGCCAGCTAGTGGCCGCCGGCGCGGAATTTGTGAAGGCCGAGGGCGGGCGGGAAATTTTGCCGCAGGTCAAAGCTATCATCGCCGCCGGCATTCCGTTTTGCGGTCACCTTGGCATGTTGCCGCAGCACGTTTTGGAAGAAGGCGGTTATCACGTCAAAGGCAAACAGGAAGCGGAACACCAGCGTTTGCTGGCAGACGCAAAACTGCTGGCGGACGCGGGTGCGTTTGCCATCGTGCTAGAACTAGTGACGCCGCCGGTGGCAAAAGAAATTTCGGAAACGATTTCCGTGCCGACCATCGGCATCGGCAGCGGGCCGGACTGCGACGGGCAGATTTTGGTGACGCACGATTTGATTGGCGCGTTTCCGTGGTTCACACCGCGCTTCGTGAAGCCGAAAGTGAATTGCGCGGCGGAAATCAAATTGGCGGTGGCGGCGTGGAAATCGCAAATCGGCGCGCGATGAAAACTGGCTTTGCCCTACTAATAATGCTGGCGGTAATTCTCGCCGGGTGCACCACCAGATCCAAATCGCAGATGCAGGCACGCCTGGCTTATCTGGAAGGCCAGAACGCGGCATTAAAACAACAGCCAGCCGCCGGTTTGGGCGTGACGGTGACGGGCGCGGTGCAAAACAACTTCGTGCCGTGGGTGAGCGGATTGACGCTGGCGCAGGCCATTGCCACGGCCAATTACATCGGCGCAACCGAACCAACGCAAATCATCCTGACGCACGACGGTGAAAGCGCGACGTTGGACGCGAAGGTTTTGCTGGATGGCCCGCCCATTCCGCTGTTGCCGGGCGATGGGATTGAACTGCGCTAAGCCACCAGTTTTCTTCCAAAAAGATTTCCAAGAATTTTATAGGGTAGGACAGCCAATGTCCTACCCTCCCGGTCATGCTGGGGTCGTAATTAAAACAAAATTATGACAACCAACCAGCAACTCGAACTTGGATTCAACGGCACACCAACCCGCATTTTCGGCCGCCGGCGCGAGCAGCGCGTGGCGCGGGCGAAATGGTGGTTCGCCAAGATGCGCGAAACCGTGGCGAACGCGATGGACTGGCCGAACGAAGCCCCGTCGCGCGCCGAACAAATCTGGATTCCCGGCGCAAACCGCAGTCTGAAAGCATGACTACCGGCAAGCCCCGCTCATTGGTAGCCGGCCTGCACAAAGGCGCGAATGTCGTCAATTTCCTCGACCCCGTGGAGAGTGTGTTCTTTAGGATATTCGCGCCAGGTGACATCCAAGCCGGCGGCTTTGAGCTGTTGCGCCTGAGTTTTTGCCTCGGCAAACGGTAGCAGCGGGTCGAAATGACCGTGGCTGAGAAACAGGCGTTGCGACCGGGCGACGGGCGTGAGGTCGCGGAGCAATTTTTCAATCTCAAAAACCCAGCCGCTGATGCCGACGATGCCGGCGAGCCGGTGCGGATAATGCAGACCGGTTTCAACCGACATCAGGCAGCCCTGCGAAAATCCGCCAAGCGTGATTTCATCTGCGGGGAAATTTTTCGCGCGCAGATCGTCGAGCAATTCAAATAGCAGTTGCCGGCTGCGGTGAATGCCAGGCGCGATGTCGCCGGGATAATCGAACCACGAATAGCCGCCGTAGTATTCGTCCGGAGCATTAACGAGCAGGTAATTCAGCCACGGCAAATCCAGCGCGCCGGGCAGCCAGCGCCAGCCTTCGATGGAATCGCCGAGGCCGTGCAGCACCACGAAGAGCCGGCGGGAATTTTTGTCGGCGGCAGGAATGAACTTGCTGTGCAGCATGCGGCTTAAGCCCCCGGCGAACGGCTGGCCTGAAGCCGGGCGCGCAGCACATAAATCAGCGCTTTGACGGTAAGCTCGATAAACAAAAACGGCTTGGCAATGAAATCGTTGCCGCCGGCCATGGTTGAGCTGGTGCGGTTGTCGAAGTCATTCAGGCTGGTGACGAACACCACCGGCGTCTTTTTCAGGTGCGGCATGGCGCGCAGCTTGGCGCACAGCTCGTAGCCAGTCATGCCGGGCATGTCCACATCAAGGAAGATGAGGTCGAAATCATTTTCCGCGAGCAACTGCAAGGCCTGTTCCGGCTCCTCGACATTGACGGATTTGAGCTTGGCCTTTTCCAGCGCATAGACAATGGCGCGGCGGGAAATGACTTCGTCGTCCACTACGAGAATTTTTGAGGCCGGAATTTCCTGGCGCTCGAACAACGGCGTCCGGTCAAACAACATCCCCAGAAAATCCACCGCCGCCGCCGTGGTGCGGATGGTGGAGGAATTGATGTTCTTCGGCTTCTCGTAAATTTCCTTGAGCAGGGCCTCAAACGCGGCGGCCATGTGCGCGATGAGCACCAGACCCGCAAGACCGGCGTTACCATTCAGCGCGTGGACGCGCCGATACAAGTCATAAACGTGCCGCAGCCGGGTCATCTCGTTTTCCGATTTGATGAGGCCCTGCAAACCGATGCGCAACGAGTAAAGCGTGGCCGGCAGGCTCTCAATAAACGTCTTGCGGAGGTCCGCCTGAAATTCGTTGTCGTTTTCGCCGGCGAGACTGGCGGGCTTGGCCGGCGAAAATTCGCTGGCCGTCGGATTGGCCTGCGGGATGGCGCCGCTGTCGCCGATGGTATGGCGGACCACGTCAATAAAATCCTTGGGCGAACAGTTGGCCTTGGAGAGGCATTTGTTCGCACCGGCGCGCCACGCGTCCTGAATCAGGTTCGTCAGGTAGGTGTTGGAAAAAACGATGATGGGCGTCTTGGCAAATTCCGGCTCTTTGCGGACTTCCTTGATGACCTCCACGCCGGAGATCGTCGGCAACATCAGGTCGAGAATGATGAGCTGCGGCTGAAACGTGCGCATCACTTTCAACCCCGACTCGCCGTCGAACGCCACTTCGGCCTGATAACCTTCCACCGCCAGCTTGTTGCGGTAGACATTGGCCACAATCTGGTCGTCTTCAATGATCAATATTTTTTTCATGCGGGGTTGATTTTGGCAATGACGCGGGCCAGTTCCGGCTGAGCTTTCAAAAATTCCCGAATGCGCGCGAATTCGCCAACACAAGTTTCACAAATCTGCTCCGCGCCCGTCAATGTTCCAGAAGCGCCAAGTTTTTCCAGCTCGCGCAAGTGTGGCACCAGATGGGTCATGCCCATGGTCGCGCTGGCGCCAGCACAACTATGCGCCACGCGCCGCACCTGATCGGCCTTGCTCTCACGAATGGCTTCGCGCATCTGGCCAAACTGTTTTTGCGTTTGGACGAAATACATTTCCACCAGTTCGCACAAATTATCGAGATTGCCATCGGTCAAATCGTTCATGCGCGCCAGATCCACCGGCGCGTCGTCCGTCACCGCCGGTGCAGCAGCGGCGGGGCGTGCGTGCGTGGAATCCACGGCCACTTTGCCGGCCCATTTTTCAATCATCTCGCGGACATCCTTCGGCCGGATCGGCTTGGACAGATAATCATCCATGCCGGCGGCGATACATTTTTCGCGGTCGCCCTGCATGGCGTGCGCCGTCATGGCCACGACGATGATGCGCGACTGGAAATTTTTATGCTCGCCACTCATCTGCCGCTTGCGAATGATGCGCGTCGCCTCCAGACCGTCGAGTTCCGGCATCATCACGTCCATCAGGATGAAATCAAACGGTTCCTGCTCAATGGCTGAAAGCGCTTCGCGCCCATTGTCGGCAACTTCCGGCTGATAGCCAAGCTGCTGCAAAATCCGCACGGCAACTTTTTGATTAATTTCGTTGTCATCCACCACCAGAATCCGCACCGGCAACCGTGTCGCCAGCAATGCCTCAGGCTTTTCCGGAGCCGACTGGCCAGACGGAATGCGCGGGCTCAACAAGGCGCGCTGGATTACGGTGCAAAGCTGAATCGGTTTAATTGGCTTGCTGACCGTGTGCGCGAACATCACGCGCGATTCTTCGGCGGCGGCACTTTTTTTACCGAGCGCGGTGAGCAGCACCACCGGCATCATCGCCGCAGCGGGGACTTTTTGGATTTCCGCCGCCACCGCCGCGCCGCCCATGCCCGGCAAGGACGCATCCACCAGCGCCAAGTCAAAAGACATTCCTTTGCGGAACAATTCCAGCGCCTGCGCGGAATTTTCCACAGCCTGCGGCTGCATGCCCCAGCGCCGGCATTGTTCGAACAAAAGATTTCGCACCGTGGCGCTGTCCTCCAAAATCAAGATCTTTAGCTCGGCCAGATGCGATTGCCGTTTGGCATGCGGCGGCGGCGCGGAACCTTCCGGCACGCGCAGGTTGATGGTGAAATGAAATGTGGAACCCTCGCCCGGCACGCTTTCGGCCCACATTTTTCCACCCATCAATTCTACCAGCCGGCGGCTGATGACCAAGCCGAGGCCGGTGCCGCCGTATTTGCGCGCGGTGGAAACATCCGCCTGGGAAAATGGACGGAACAGCCGCGCCAGACGGTCGGGCTGGATGCCGATGCCGGTGTCGCGCACCGCAAAGTGAAGCCGCAAGGCCTGCGGGTCCGGCGTTTCGTTGGCTGGCGACAAAAGCTTTTGCACGCTGACGACCACGCCGCCGGTTTCAGTAAATTTCAGCGCGTTCCCAAGAAGGTTCACCAGCACCTGCCGCAGCCGCTGCTCGTCACCTTCGAGTTGCGCCGGAATCACGTCCGCCACTTCATAAGCCAGATCCAGCGTCCGGTCATGGGCGCGCATGGCGAGCAGATCCAGCGATTCTTCCAGACAACCGCGCAAATCAAATACACGCCGCTCGAGTTCCATTTTGCCAGCCTCGATCTTGGAAAAATCTAGGATGTCGTTGATTATTTTCAACAGCGATTCACTGCTGTTGTAAATGGTTTCCAGATAGCCGCGCTGGTCCGGCGTCAGCGACGTTTCCATGAGCAGGCCCGTCATCGCGATGACGCCGTTCATCGGCGTGCGGATTTCGTGGCTCATCGTCGCGAGAAATTCCGACTTGGCGCGCGAGTTCGCCTCGGCCGTGCGGCAGGCGTCGGACAATTCCTGCTGCCGCCGCGTCAATTCCTCCAGCCGCCGCTTGAGTTGCATCACGCCGGCCAGCCGCGCACGCAGCAGGCTGTTTTCCGCCGGCAACTGGATGAATTCGTTCAGTCCCAAATCCAAGGCACGCAGCAGCGGGTTGGTTTCTCCGGAGCCGCCCAGCGCCACCGTGAGCACCGGCGCGGAAAGCGGATGATGCTTCAACTGCCGCAGCAGATTCAGGCTGTCCGCCTCGGCGTTCTTCAAATCGAGCAAAATGAAATCCGGCGGGTGTGACTGCAAATATCGCAGTGCCTCCGCATAACTGGTCACGGAACCGAGCGTGCCGCCATCCAGCCGCGTGACGAGCAGCAGCGTCTCCGCCAATTTGTGGTCGGCACCCAGCAGCAGCGCGTGATATTTGATTGGATTCATCCTGTTCGTGACCGGAACTTATTATCTGGTGCCGGCGGATTTAACAGATTTTCCCGCAGCCAGCCAGATGAATTTTTTCACGGCTGGAAAGTTTTATTGCTGGCCTGCGTCGGCAGCGATAAACTTTTGCCATGTTGCAAACTGTCTCCGAGTCTCGCGCCGTGGGCGAGACGCAACGCGCCGCTTACCGCTGCATGCTGCGGGCGCGGCTGTTGGACGACAAATTTGCCGCGCTTTACCGCGCCGGCAAAATCCATGGCGGCGTCTTTCTCGGACGCGGTCAGGAAGCCTTGAGCGCCGCCATCGGCGTGCATCTGAATAAATCTGACGTGTTCGCCCCGCTCATCCGCGACGCCGCCGGCCGCCTGGCTTTCGGCGAACCCATCATTGATGCCGTCCGCACCTACCTTGGTTCCGCGCTGGGCCCGATGCGCGGGCGCGACGGCAACGTCCATCGCGGTCGGCCGCAGGCAGGTTATCTGCCGATGATCAGCCATCTCGGCGCGATGGTTTCGGTGGTGAACGGCGTTTTATTTGCGCGCCGTTTGAAAGGAATTTCCGGCATCGTCGGCGTCGCCTGCCTCGGCGAAGGCGCAACCTCCACCGGCGCGTTTCACGAAGCCTTGAACCAGGCCGCCGTGGAAAAATTGCCGCTGGTGCTTGTCATCGCCAACAACCAGTTCGCCTATTCCACACCAACGAACCGGCAGTTCGCCTGCGCTGATCTGGCCGACCGCGCCGCTGGCTATGGCGTCGAATCACATTCCGTGGACGCCACGGAGTTTTCTGTCTGCATAGAAAAACTCGGTGCCGCCATCGCCCGCGCCCGAGCCGGCCACGGCCCGCAACTCGTGGTGGCTACCCTGCTCCGCCTGTGTGGTCACGGCGAACATGACGACGCTGGCTATATTGCGCCGGAAATGAAAAACTCTCCGCTCGGCCGCGATTGCCTGAAAGTTGCCGAGGAATTTTTGCTCAAGAAAAATCTGGCCGACGCCGCACAATTCGCCGTCTGGCGCAGCGAAGCTATTCGTGAAATTGAAGATGCCGTCGCTCAGGCGCAGCGCGAACCCGCGCCCGACCCCTACGAAGAAAAATGGAGCGCGCTGGCTTCTGAAAAACTGAACGAACTGCGGGAAGAACATTGAGGCCATGAGCATCACCTACCTCGACGCCATCCGCGAAGCCCAGGCCCACGCCCTGCGTGATGACCCGCGCGTGTTCATCTACGGCCAGGACGTCGGCGCGTTCGGCGGCGCGTTCAAGGCCACGAAAAATTTGCAGAAGGAATTTCCGGGCCGCGTGTTTGACTCGCCGATTTCCGAGGACGCGATGATCGGCCTCGCCGTCGGCGCGGCCATCGAAGGCTTGCGGCCGATTGTGGAAATGCAGTTCGCCGATTTTTCCAGCGTCGCCTTCAACCAGATTGTCAACCAGGCCGCGACGCTGTTTTGGCGCACGCAGGTGCCCTGCCCTATCACGGTGCGGCTGCCGTTCGGCGGCACGTCCGGCGGCGGACCGTTTCACAGCCAGACACCGGAGACGATTTACGCACATTATCCCGGACTCATCGTGCTCACGCCAGCAACGGTCGAGGACGCATATTCCATGCTGCTCGAAGCCGTGGCGATTGACGACCCGGTAATTTTCTGCGAACACAAATTTTTGTATCGCCATCTCAAGGCGGAAAAATTGCCGACCGAGGCACTTCCAATTGGCAAGGCGCGCATCGCCCGTGAAGGCCGCGATCTCACGGTCGTTGCCTACAGCGCAATGGTGCAAGATGCCAAGGAAGCCGCGACGGAACTGGCCGCCGAGGGCTGGGAAATCGAAGTCGTAGATTTGCGTTCCGTGAAGCCGCTGGACACCGACACCATCATCGCCAGCGTGGCACGCACGGGGAAATTACTTGCCGTCGGCGAAGCGTGGCCGTGGGGCGGCGTCACTGCGGAAGTCATTTCCCGCGTGACCAGCGAAGGCTTCGGCCTGCTCGACGCGCCGCCGCAACGCCTCAATGCCAAGGATACGCCGGTGCCGTATCATCCGAATTTGTGGGCGGCACACCGACCGACCGTCCGTTCCATCGCCGCCGCCGCCCGAAAAATTTTAAGGCACTAAATTATGCCACAAATCCCCATCATCATGCCTCAACTTGGCGAATCCATCGCCGAGGCCCGCATCGTCCAATTCCTAGTGAAACCCGGCGACACTGTCGCCGCCGATCAGGATTTAATTGAAGTCGAGACCGACAAGGCCACCATGACCGTCGCCTCGCCCTGCCAGGGCCGTGTGGAAAAATTTTCTGCGCAACTGGACGAAAGCTATGCCGTCGGTGCCGCGCTTGGGCAGATTGAAGCGACCGACGAAGAAGCCAAACGCCTCGGGTTTGACGTTTCCAAACCGGCGACCGGCGAAACGGAACACGCCTCCAAATCCGGCATCCACAGCGGCAAGTCCGCCGTGCAGCCGACCATCCGCGGTTTGCCGGTGCCGGCCAACGCCGCCGGTGCGAGTTATCTTTCGCCGCGGCTCAAGGCGCGCATGGATGAACTCGGCCTGCACGCCGCCGACCTTGCCGGCGTCGCTGGCAGTGGCGCGGCCGGTCGCGTCACCGTCGAGGACTTCGAGAAATACATCGCCAGCCTCGACAAACAAAAAATGTCCGACGCCTCGACGATGCGCGTAGCCGTCGCCGACGCGATGCGGCGCAGTTGGACGCGTCCGCTCGCGACGGTTGGTTTGCCTGTCATTCTCGATCCCGTGCTGGCGCATCGCAAGACGTGCGAGCCCAAACCCGGTCCGGCGCTTTATGCTTTGCGCGCGCTCGCCGTGGCCCTGTCGGAAAACAGCGCGGTCGCCGGCCGGCTCGTCGGCAGCAAGATTGTCCATCCAAACGCCATTGACGTTGGTTTCGCCGTCGAGGCAGAAGACGGCGTGCTCGTGCCCGTATTGCGCGGTGCGGATAAAAAGCCGTTGAAGGAATTAACCGCGCGCTACAATGATCTCGTGGAACTGGCTCGCCAAAGAAAATTGCCGGCGGACGCCACCGGAGGTTCTGTCGCGACGGTGACCAACTTCGGCACGTTTGGATTGATTTGGGCCACGCCGATTCCACTGCCGGAACAGACGCTCGTTCTCGGCCTCGGAGCAGGCCGCAAAATGCCCCATTGGGACGAGAAGAAAGGCCAGTTCGTGCCGGTGATGGAAGCTTATCTCACCTTGAGCTTCGACCACCGCGTGCTTGATGGTGGTGCCGCGGGAAGATTGTTGCAACGCATCGGCGCGCTGATGCATCAGCCGGAAATGTTGTGAGCGTTTACCCCAAACGCCGCGAAAAATTATTCAATATTTTTTAACTGCGGTTCTGGACCCGACCACGATCGGTGCCGGCAAAGGCAATCGTATCGAGCGAAAACAGTCCGCCACCGGCAATCACCAGCATCACGTAACCGGCAAGATAGACAAAGGCCAGTTCCCCGCCACTCATGCCCGCCTTATGCACCATCAGGAAGGCGACGAACATGTCAATCACCAGCACCGCCGCCGCGATGCGCGTCAGGAAGCCGACCGCCAGCAGCAATGCCGCACCGACCTCGGCCATGACCACCATCACCAGACTCGCCTCCTGACCAACCCCCAGCGGATCGGGAAAATTGCCGACGATGTCCTTGAAGTGAGCGAGTTTGTCGAAGCCATGGTTGAAGAGCATCGCCAAACCAAACCACAGGCGCGTTATCAGCAGCGCCATGCTCGTCAAATCGGAATCATCGGAAGGAATAAATAGTTTTTTGAACATGCTTTACATTAGCAAATCCGCATATTCACTCCAATCGAAAAAAAGGAACTTCTGCCAGATCGCTCCGGCAGAAGTTCCTTGCACGTTGAAAAAAACTCAAACTACTTTCACCAAATCGGACAGTTCATAGCGGACCTTGGCCAGGCTGGCATACTTGTCCCCGGCGGCGCGATACCCCAAAGCCAGCGCCACCACCGTTTTATACGGCGTGCCTTCGAGCTGCAAAATCTTGTCATATTCCGCCGGCACCAAACCTTCCATCGGACAAGCATCCACGCCGAGCAAAGCCGCCGCCGTCATCAAATTTCCGAGCGCGATATAGCATTGCCGCGTCGCCCATTCGTGCGCGATTTTTCCACGCGGGCCGTTCACCACGTCGGAAAGCATCATGTCGCGATAAAAATTGAGCGAAGCCACCGGAATGCTGCGCACCGCGCTGATGCGCGCCGTCAGTTTGTTCACGTCCGCTTCCTGCATGTCCGTGCGCGCGGTGAACACGACGAAATGCGAGCAGTCCACGACCTGTTTCTGCCCCCAGGAATGCGGCAGCAGCGCCGCGCGCTTGGCCGGATCCTGCACGATGAGGAATTGATACGGCTGCAAGCCGTAGCTGGTCGGCGTCAAGACCAATGCCTTTTCCAGCGTGCCCCATACCTCGGCCGGAATCTTTTTGGTCGCGTCAAATATTTTGGTGGCGTAGCGCCATTCGAGGGCTTTCAGTAGTTCAGTGTTTTGATTGCTCATAGATTTAAATGTCCGCGTAAAGTTACATAGTCCGCCGCAAATGCAAATTTTTCTTCGCGCCGGCAAAATATCTTCCACAATCAACGGATGCCGCACTTGCACACCCGCCGTGCCACCGTGGACGATTTGCCCGCGCTCAAAACGCTCTGGCTCGCGGCCAATTTGCCGGCGGATGAACTCGAAACGCGCCTGACCGAATTTCAAGTGGTCGAGGCCGACGGCGTTTTGGCCGGCGCCTTGGGCTTGCAGTTCGTCCGGCAACACGCGCGGCTGCACTCCGAGGATTACACGGATTTTTCCGTGGCGGACGCCGCGCGCGAACTCTTTTGGGAACGCATCCAGAAGCTCGCCGCGCATCATGGAGTCTTTCGCGTGTGGACGCAGGAGGCTTCGCCGTTCTGGCCCCGGTGGGGTTTTCAACCGGCCAATACTGAAATCCTGGAGCGCCTGCCCACCGAATGGAAAAATCTCGAAGGCCGCTGGCTGACTTTGGAATTAAAAAATGAGGAAGCCATCACCACCGCGCTGCAAACCCAGTTCGGCGACCTTGGAGCGCCCGAAAAATTAGCGAACTCGCGCTTGGAGAAAAGTGCCAGGCAGCTCCGGCTGATGATCACGATTCTCGGCTTTGGGATTTTCTTCGTTTGCGCCGCGATTGCGGTTTGGCTGCTCCGGCACCACCCGTTAGCACCCCGCTGACGGCGCGTTGAACTCGTCCGCGTGGTAGGAACTCCGCACCATCGGCCCGCTCGCGACGTGCACGAAGCCCATCGCCTCCGCGCGCACCTTGTATTCCGCAAATTTCTCCGGTGAAATAAATTCCACCATGGCAAGATGCTGCAAGGTCGGCTGCAAATACTGGCCCAACGTCAAAATATCGCAGCCGGCTGACCGCAAATCCTGCATCGCGGTCAATACTTCCTCCTCGCGTTCGCCAAGCCCGAGCATCATCCCCGATTTCGTGAACATTTTAAGCCCACAACGTTCCTTCACCTTCTTTAAAACACTCAAAGAACGGTCATAAGTTGCGCGATGCCGCACTTCCGGCGTCAAACGCCGGACAGTTTCCAGATTATGATTGAAGATTTGCGGTTTCGCGGCCAAAACCATTTCAATCGAGTCGTCGCTGTCTTGAAAATCCGGCACCAAAACTTCGATTACCGTCTTGGGATTCAATTCCCGCACCTTTTCAATGGTCAGTCGAAAGTGTTCCGCTCCGCCATCAGCAATGTCATCCCGCGCCACGGCCGTGATGACGACGTGTTTGAGTTTCATCCGGCGCGTCGCTTCGGCCACGCGGAGCGGTTCATCGGCTTCGAGCGGCAGCGGCTTGGCGGTTGCGACCGCGCAAAACCCGCAGGCCCGCGTGCAGCGGTCGCCGGCGATCATGAACGTCGCGGTCCCCTTTTCCCAGCACTCCCAATGGTTCGGGCACTTGGCACTTTCGCAGACCGTGTGCAGTTTAAGTTCGCCGAGCAGGTTGCGCGTTTGCGCGAAGCTGTCGGACGTCGGCAGCTTGATGCGCAGCCATTCCGGCAAGCGCGGGCGCGATTTCAATTCAGGCGTTGTCACAAATTTATTTTAGCCACAGATGCACACAGATGGACACAGATAAAAACCAATGTCGGGGCGAACAATTTTTTGCCCACCAAACCTCGGCTGAAAAAAGCATTCACGCACGGCCGGACGCACATTGCCCGCGAAAATAAATCTGGGTTTCATTTGTGTGAATCTGTGGCTTCAAACTGTTTCCAAAATCCGGCCAATTCTTCCGGCCCGAAGTCCGCGAGGATCTTGCCATCCACGTCAATCACGGGCGCCAGGCGCTGGCCCGAGAGGTTAACCATCTCCGTCATGGCTTTGCTGTCGGTGATCACGTCGAACGTCTCGTATTTAAGGCCGCGGGCGTCGAGCCAATGCTGCGCTTTGTGGCACCACGGGCAAAAAGATTTGATGAACAGGCGGATTTTCATGCGTCTCGAAAAAATTCGTCCGCCAGCTTAAACCAATCCGCCCGTTTAGCCAAAAATAATTCGCCGCCCCAACATTGATATTCTGCCGCGCCCGTCTATAATGCCGCCCGTCGAAGTTGCCATGAGCGCCACCACTCCATCTCCTTTCAACGCTACCGTCATCGGTCGCGAGGAAATCCATTCCGATTTAATTATTCTCCGCGTGCGGCCCGACAATGCGCTGTTCGATTTCAAGCCCGGCCAGTTTGGCGTCCTCGGACTGCCTGGCAGCGCCCCGCGCATCCCCGAAGCCGCGCCGGAAGAACCCACGCCCGAACCGGATAAGATTATTCGCCGCGCTTACAGCATCGCGTCCTCGAGTGTGGAACGCCGTTACATTGAATTTTACCTCACGCTCATCACGAGTGGCCAGCTCACGCCGCGTCTCTTCGCCTTGAAATACGGCAGTCGGGTTTTTCTCGGACCGAAAGCCAGTGGCATGTTCACGCTCGACCGCGTGGCGCCCGGCAAAGCCGTCGTGCTCATCGCCACCGGCACGGGACTCGCGCCTTACGTCTCCATGTTGCGCACGTTGTTGATGACCGAGACGCAGCGCAAATTCGTGGTGCTCCACGGTGCGCGGTATAGCTGGGATCTTGGCTATCGCGGCGAACTGGAAAGCCTCGCACGGTTGCGGCCCAACTTTACTTACATCCCGAGCATCACTCGCGCGGACCAGGATCCGCACTTTCACGGCCGCACCGGCCGCATCCAGAACGTCCTCGAACAAGGGGCGGTGGAAAACGATGCCAAAGTGGAACTCGATCCGGCCAAGACCGATGTTTTCCTGTGCGGCAACCCGGAAATGGTCAAAGTGGTGAAGGAAATCCTCGCCAAAAAGGGATTTGTGGCCGGCGATAGCAAGAATCCCGGCAACATCCACGTAGAAGAATACTGGTAAAACCGTCCGTTAAGCCGTCAACCGCTCCCCGACAGCCTTTCAGTCTCGCGCAAGTGCCTTAATTTTGGACAGAAACAGGCTTTCCTACTTCATCACAAGCTTAAAACGTTTCATTTTAAGTTTAAAATGCTCCATCTCAAGCTTGAGATGCCGCGTTTTAAGCTTGTGACGTTTCATTTTAAACTTGTGATGAAGCATCTTAAGCTTGAAATGCTTCATCACGAACTTAAAACGTTCCATTTTAAGCTTAAAATGCTCCATCACGAACTTGAGATGTTCCATCACAAGCTTGAAATGCCGCATTTTAAACCTGTGAAATGCCATTTTAAGCTTTAGAAGCTCCGGCTCAAACTCGATCGGAAGCGGATTAAAGACTGACCGTTCCCGCACCAACCAAAACCGCCGGTTTTTGACCTTAAAAAACTCAATTTTGAGCTTATAACGAAGAGCTTTAATGATACCGTATCAAAATTAAGCAGCATTAAATCAGCGACCAGATTGACTCCCGCGCTTCCTTTGCAGGAAAAGCGGGACGAGGTGAGGTGTCCAAGCCAAAATCAAACTCAAAAGCCTTCACCCCAGCCCTCTCCCCGTTTGGGCGGGGCGAGGAAGTCGTTGCCCCCGTTCGTTGGTAAACGGGCGACGAGCATAATGTTTCAATGAAGGTTTAAAACGGGTCATTTTAAACCCAAACTGCCGCCGTTAAACCTTGGGCATTCGCGGGGAAGCCAAATGAACTGGAAAAAACCGGGTAAGCGTCGAGGTAACGAGCCGCCCCAGCCCCGTCAGGGGCGAAATCGATGTAGCCACAAATCCAAAAAGTTTATCAGCTCCGTCAGGAGCGGCATAAATGAAGATGTCGCTCCGGACGGAGCTTTTGTTTTTTGCGAATTACAGCCTACAAAGATGCCGCGCCGACGGCGCTGGGAAAACAACGGTTGTAGGAGTCGAGGTGACGAGACTCAAATCAAAGGGGAAAAGTTAGCGACGCCTCACGTCGTCGGCTAAAAATGAAACGTCACGTTCGTAGAACCAGTGCTGTTACTCGTCGCCACTCGTTTAATGCGGATTGAATAAGAAAAAGAATCTCATTCAACTTTTTTCGCAATGACAAAACCTTCAAAACCGATTGCAGACACGATATACCAAGATTTATACCCTTCGCTTTCCAGTGTGGTTTTGTAATTTGTTAAATCCCCGTCCAAAAATTTAAGGCCACCGTGTTGACGTGACCATTCTAACAATTTTACACCAAATCTTTTCAAAAGCTCGGGCAGTGGAATCTCCTCAATTTCGGCGATTATTGCTCCTCCAGTATGTATGAAGTGGTATGCAACCACGTCCACAAATCTGATTTCCGACTCTTCTTTTGAGGAATTAGGATAATTATAAAATAAATCCAATGTGATTGTTTTTCCAAAATCACCGACTGAATAACTTCTCAAATGGAAGTCGTGATACTTCACTATTATTTTATCCGCCAATCTGCTTTTTATAATCCTCCGGCGAGAGGAGCGCGTTCACTTCGGCGGCGTTGCCCAGTTTGACCTGGAAAAACCAGCCGTCGCTGTCAGGCGCGGTGTTCACGAGCGCAGGATTTTCCACCACGGCCGGATTAACCGCGATGATCTCCCCGCTCACAGGCGCATAGATGTCACTCGCGGTCTTGACGGATTCAACCACGGCGCACGCTTCGCCAGCCTTGACCTTTCGCCCCACACTCGGCAGTTCCACGAACACAATGTCCGTCAGCTCGGCCTGCGCATGGTCGGTAATGCCCACGGTCGCGGTGTCGCCATGGACACGGAGCCATTCGTGGGACTTGGCATATTTCAAATCGGAGGGAATCTTGCTCATAAATGGTGCGGAAAGATTACGCGGATTCAAAAGATTCTCCAACCATTTTCGACCAGGGAAATGAAGCGTGGCTTCGTTGAAGGGTTGAAGCGTCAACCGGCTGGTTTAAGGTCATCAATGTGACGTTGTAACGATTCAACGTTTCAACGATCACCTTCACAGAAACTGCGTGAGCAGTCCCGGCGCGACGCCGAACAGAATCACCAGAAACGCGAGCAACACCAGCGCCAGAAAGGTCAGCAGCGGCACCTGAATGGCCGGTGCGGCTTCGGCGGCATCCTCAACGTAAGCCGCCTTGAGCACGCGCAAATAGTAATAGAACGAAACCGCGCTCATCGCGATGGCGAGAATCACCAGCCAAAGCAATCCGAGGTTCGCCCCGGCATTGACGACCGCGCTGAAGAGGAAGAATTTGGCGATGAAGCCCGCGAGCGGCGGTATCCCGCCCAAAGAAAGCAGGAAAATCATCAAACAAAGTGCCAGCCCGGGGGCGCGCCGGCTCAGTCCACGGAAATTGGCGATGGTATCACTGCCCGTCGCTTCCTCCACAACCGTGACCACGCCGAAGGCGCCGATGGTCGTAAGCGCATAGGTGATGACATAAAACATCATGGCGCTGGCGCTGACCGGCGTGTTCGACAAAATGCCCAGCAACATGTAACCCGCATGCGCAATGGCCGAATACGCGAGCAGTCGCTTGACACTGGATTGCACAATGGCGGTGAGATTGCCCAATACCATCGATAGCGCCGCGACAATGGCGATAACGGGCGTCCAACCGGACAGGAAATTATGGTAAGCCGCACTGCCCTCCGCGCCAATAAAGCCAAGCGTGAAGATTTTGGCGAGGACATAGAAGCTCGCAACCTTGGAACCGGAGCCAATGAACGCCGCGCTTGGTGTGGGCGCGCCTTCATACGCATCCGGCGCCCAAAGATGGAATGGCACGGCGGCAACCTTGAACCCAAAGCCGATAACGGTGGTCACCAAAGCCACCAGCAGCAGCGGATCGAATCCTTTGCCGGCAATGCCAAGGGCAATTTCGCGCAGATTGGTTGAACCAGCAATGCCGTAAAGCAAACTAAAACCAAACAACAGGAATGCCGCTGACATGCCACCGAATAAAAAGTATTTCAACGCCGCCTCGGCGGATTTTTCGTTGTGCTTGTTGAACGCAGTAAGGATGTAGAGCGCGAGGCTGGCGAATTCCAGCGCGATGAAAACCATCAGCAAATCCTCGGTGCTGACGAGGAACATCAGGCCGATGGTGCCGAGCAGGATCAACGAAAGATATTCGCCGACATGGTCGGTGAACTTGCCGGATGTGGAAATCAGGATGGTGAAAATTGTCAGAACAAGCAGTGCAACTTTGAAGAAATCAGACGACGGACTCACTACGAGCAGACCGTTGAACAGATTGGCTTCGATATGGCGCATGAACGCCAACAGCGCGGCGGAGGCGCAACCGAGAATGGCAAGCAGTGCGCCGATGTTGAAACGAGCGGCGATGGATTTGCCACGCAGCACAGTCACATCCGCGCCGAGGACGACCAGCACCGTCAACGTCACGATGGTTTCCGGCGCGGCGAGTTGGAGGATTTGCAGGTAGTTCACCGGGTTCATTGTGAACCCCCTTTCACCAGCAAGCGCGCAAACATCGAAAGCGGGGAGTTAAAACAAGGTTCAATCCAGTTCATCAGCAATCCTGGAAAAAGTCCGATGATCAGCGACGCGCCGATGAGCATCACCGCGCCGAAACGCTCGGCAATTGTGATCGGTTCAAACGGATGATCGTGATCAACTGACTTTGGTGGCGCGTCGGAGTAAAAACCTTTTTGCACTGCGCGCAGCGTGTAAGCCACGCCGATCAAAATGCCGACGCCGGAAAGAATCGTCAGTTTCGGGAACACCGACCACGCGCCCATGAGCACTTGAAATTCTGCGACGAAGCCGCTGAAGCCGGGCAAGCCCATCGAGGCGACGCCCGCGATTACAAAAGTCACGCCCGCGAACGGAATCAGTTTGCCGAGTTGCATCGTTTCGAGGTCGTTGAAATCGCGGGTGTGCGTGCGGTCATAAACCATGCGGCCGACCACGCCGAAGAGCAGGCCGGCGATGATGCCATGCGAGAACATTTGCAGCACCGCGCCGTCGAGGCCGATGGTGTTGAGCGTCGCGAGGCCGAGCAGCACGAAGCCCATGTGGCTCACGCTGGAATAGCCGATGACAAATTTGAAGTCGCGTTGCACGAGCGCCACGCCCGCGCCATAAACGATGCCTGCGACGGCAAGCGCGGCAATCGCCCACTGCCATTCACGCACGCCTTCGGGAAACATCACCATCGCCACGCGCAAACAGCCGTAAGCGCCGAGTTTCATCACCACGCCGGCGAGCAACATCGAGCCGGCGGTCGGCGCGGCGACGTGACCGGTCGGCGCCCACGTGTGAAACGGCCACATGCCCGCGAGAATCGCAAAGCCGACAAACACCAGCGGAAACACCCAATGTTGAAACGCGACGGGAAAAGCCACTTTCGACAATTCGATCAAATCTAGCGAAGCGTGGCCGAGCTGACCTTTCGCCACAACCCACGCGGCAATCAAACCGATGAGCACCAGATGGCTGCCGACAAACGAATACAACGCCAGTTTCATCGCGCCGTATTCCTTGCGCGTGCTGCCCCAGCGCGCGATGAGGAAATATTTCGGGATGATCGTTAGTTCGTAAAACACAAACAGCAGCAGCACGTCGAAGCTCAGGAACACGCCGTAAACGCCGCCGATGAGCGCGAGGTAGAACGCGAAAAACTCCTTCGTCCGCTTCTCGATGTTCCAGGAAAATAAAATTCCACTCACTGCCGCCAGACCGGTCAGGACGACCAGCACCAGGCTGATGCCGTCAGCGGCGAGATAATAATTTGCACCGATGCTGGGAATCCAAGGAACTTTGACGATCGTAGTGACTTCGCCGGGATTGGCCTGCTGGATCGCGCCGACAAATGCCACGACGCAGCCGGCAATGGCCGTGAGCAAGGCGACAATGCGGGCGGCGCGAGCGTTGTCTCGCGGCAGAAGCATCAGCACCAGCACCCCAAAAAAAGTTATGTAAATGGTCCAGGCCAGCATTTTAGAAATTCAGTTGTTGCACGAGTTTCACCACCGTGGCGTCCACCGCGCCCAAAATAAATTGCGGCCAGATGCCCAGCACGAACATCAGCGCGATGCTCGGCAGGACGAGAAAACGTTCCGCTGTCGTGAGGTCGGGCATTTTCGCCCAGCGTTCGTTCAGCGGACCGCAAAACACGCGCTGGATCAGCGTCAGCAGGAAAATCGCGGTGACGAGCAGGCCGATGGTCGAAACCGCCGCCGCCCACGGCGCGAGCGGGAACACGCCCTTGAAAATCAGAAATTCGCCGACGAAGCCGTTCAGTCCCGGCAAACCGAGCGAAGAGAAGATCGAAATGCCCATCAGGCCGGTGAACACGGGAATGATTTTGCGGAGGCCGCCGAAATCATCGAGTCCGCGCAAGCCGCCGGAGCGTTTTTCGAGGAGCGCGACAAACAGGAACAGCGCGGACGCCGTGAGGCCGTGATTGAACATTTGCAGCAGCACGCCGTCGAGCGCGGCGGCCTTTTGCAGATCGGAATTATTCACGCCGGTCGCCACGGCCGTCGCCGCGAACAGCGCAAGCAGGCAGTAGCCGAGATGGTTGATGGACGAATACGCGATCATGCGCTTGATGTCTTTTTGCGCGAAAGCGGCACAGGCCGAGAGCACAATGGTCGCCACCGCGAGCCAGAGCAACGGAATCAGCACGGCGCGGATTTGTTCGGGGAAAATCGGCAGCAGAATTCGCAGGAAACCATACACACCCATCTTGGACATGACGCCGGTCAGCAGCATCGTCACCGGGCTGGGTGCTTCGGAATACGCCGCCGGCAGCCAGGTGTGGAACGGAATCACCGGCACCTTCACCGCGAAACCGAGAAACGCGCCGAAGAAAATAATCAGGCCGATATTTTTCCAGCCGAACGCGGCTTGCAACTTGGTGACGAGAACACCGCTCTTCGCCATGCCGGCGAGTTCGATGAAATCAAAGCTGCCGGTCGCCAACCGAATGGCGAGAAAACTCAACAGCAACGCCACGCTGCCGACCATTGTGTAGATGAAAAATTGCGTCGCCGCCGGGCCGCGTTTCGGGCCGCCCCAAAGTTTGATCAGGAAAAACGCGGGAATCAGGCCGAGTTCCCAAAACAGGAACCAATGGAAAAAATTCAGCGCGGTGAACGTGCCAAACAAGCCGGCTTGCAGCCACAGAATGAGCGCGTGATAAACGTGCGCCCGATCGTCCATGCGCCACGAGGCAAGAATCGCCAGCGGCGTGACGATGGCCGTGAGCAACACCATGAGCAGGCCGAGTCCGTCCACGCCGAGGAAATATTGGATGCCGAGCGACGGCACCCAGTCGAATTTTTCGACGAATTGCAGTCCGCCGGATTTGGGGTCGAAATGCAGCCACATGCACAGCGCGCCGCCGAGGCCGACCAGGCTGGCGGCCAGCGCTAGGCCGCGCACGAGATTTTTCCGTTCCGCGCCCAGGCCGGCGATGACAATGCCGCCGAGAAACGGAACGAGCGTTAAAATGGTCAGCCAGTGATTCATGCTTTGCGCCCCCAAATCAGGAAAACGATCAGCGCCACCAGCGCGACGCCGATGACGCGGAGATAAGTTTGCACGCGGCCGGTGTGCAATTTGGAAAGTCCGCCGCCACCTTCGCGCAGCGCTTCGCAGCC
>CAISYZ010000246.1 GCA_903889895.1 uncultured Verrucomicrobia subdivision 3 bacterium
TGCGGTTCAATGTATTTCATTCGACTAGGCTTTCAGCATTTGCCCGGATTTACGGCGCGCCGGCTTGGCCGGTTTATCGGCGTGCATCTGGCTAATCTGCGGATGATATGCTCCGGTGGCGCCTTGGCCGGCGGCTTTGGCAATCGGCTTCGTTGTGGTGTCGCTGAACGCGAGTAAAACGCGTTTGGCCTTGTGCTGTTCTTTGCCCGTCAACGTTGCCAGTGCGGCTCGAAAACTTTTGAGCCGGTAATCCTCCTCCCCGGCAGCCCGCGCCACGCGGTCAAGAAAGGCCGCAAGGTCGGTGAGCTTGTGCCGCGCATCCAGAAAATAGAGATCGAGGATTTGTTTCTTGGTCATATCAGCTTCGGGAAAAATTCTTGTGCCGTTGTGGAGGTCGCCGCACTCAGCTCGTTGAGCGTGCATTTTTTCAACTGCGCCACCATTTCGGATATCTCCTTTACGTAAGCCGGCTCGCAGCGCTTGCCGCGATGCGGCACCGGCGCCAGATAGGGGCAGTCGGTCTCCAGCATGAACCGGCCGAACGGGGCCGCGGCGACCGCGTCGCGGACGTTTTGCGCGTTCTTGAACGTGACGATGCCGGTGAAACTTACCAGTGACCCGATTTCAAAGACCTGGCGCATCCGCTCCCCGGTTTCTCCGAAGCAGTGGAACACGCCCCGCGTCTTGCCCATGAACGGTCGCATCTGTGCGATGGTATCATCCCAGGCGGTGCGCTGGTGGATGATGCAGTTCAAGCCGGACTCGGCGGCGACTTCCATCTGCTGCCGGAATATCTCCGCCTGCTTTTGTTTGTAGCCTGCGTCCTCCGCGCCGGGTGGATGGTGGTAATCCAGACCGGTTTCACCAATGGCGACAACTTTGGGATGCCGGGTCAGTTCGAGCAGGGCGGGGCGCAGGTCGTCCGGCGCGCTCAGCGCCTCGGTGGGATGCCACCCGACGGCGGCATAGACCCCGGGAAATTTTTCCGCCAGCGCGACGGCCCGCCGGCTGCTGTCGAGGCTCGTGCCGATGGAAATGATTTTCGTGATGCCGGCGGCCCGGGCGCGCGCGATCACCTCGGTCAAATCCGGGGCGTAATCCGGATAATCCAGGTGGGCGTGCGTGTCAAAAAAAACGGCCATGGCGGTCTTACGGTTGGGCGGGCGCGTTCGTGGCGCTGCTTTTTTTCCGGAACGCGGCCAGCGTGTTGACCATGAAATCACGCCCTGGATAATCCGGCGATTCGGCGAGCAACGCTTCATCATTCTCAATCGCCTCGGCCTCGCGCCCTTGCGCTTGCAGCTTTTCGCCCAGCGTGAGCCGCAGCCGGATGTGTTGTTGCGGCGACGGCTTGAGCCTCAGGGCGTTTTGCCACGTCAAAATCGCCGACGACGGTTTGCCTTCCGCTTCGTAAAGATCGCCCAGCTTTTCCGTCAGCACGGCGCTGTTGGTGGCCGCGTCAAGATTCTCCAGAATCTGCGATACTTCCATCAGGCGCGCGCCGTGGACCAGGCCGAGATTCACCAGGCGCAGGTAGGCCCATTCATCCAGGACATTGTGGGTCCGCGAAAGTTCCGCATGGAGTTTTTGGGGCGATTGGCCGAATGGCCGGTAGAGCGGATCCCCGATGACCGTGGTCTGCCATGACAACGCCGGTTGGGCCGCCCACGCCGCTTCGCCAAAGGTGTAACCGTCACCCAATACCTTCAAAAACTCGGCGACATTGGGCGTGCCGGACAGGTAGGGTTCATAGACGCAGCCCATCGTGCAGGTGGCGCCCTTCGCCAGCAGCGGCCCGCACCAGTTCTCCGTCGGACTGCGGAGGGTGGCCGCGCTGAAGGAATGCAGATGGTAGGCGAATGCGCCCGGCATGAATTCGACTTTCGGCAGGGTGAAAGGCCCGGATACCGTCCCGTCATACCAGCCGCAATAGACCGCAATCTGGCTCATCGGAAAACTGGCGGGAAACGTTTCCGGCTTGTCGTCCACCGTCGTTTCCAATCCCAGTGCGCGGCTGATTTCCGCGGCGGCCAGGATCCATTCGTCGCCGGCGTAATAACTGTTGGTGCGCTCCAGCCCGCGGGCATCAAAGTAGGCGCGCCCCCACAAGCCGTCCCGTTCGGCGGCCAGCGCCTTGTCCACCAGGCCCCGCGCGATTTCCGGGGTCGGGCCGTCCAGCCTGGCGACCATCAGCAGGCCGTTGGTCGGATTGAGCTGGGCGGCATTCGTCGTCCCGTAAAGCCAGTTCGGAAACGGGCCGGTGAGCAAAAAATCCATGTTGAGCAGCGGCAGCCACGTCAGTTCTGAATCCACGGCCGCCTCGTTGCGCCGCAGCTCCGCTTGCATTTTGGCCGCCTTGGCTTCGTGGATGTCGGGGCTGGGGGCGACTTTCAGCGGCACGCCCAGGCACAAAACGGCGTAGCGGATTTTTGCGGCCGTCACCTTGCGGATGGCCCGGTCCGGCTCCTGGTTGCTCCCCTTGTAAAAAGTCATCGACAGCTTCCAGAGACCGTCGGCCTCCAGCTTTTTGGCAAGTGGCAGCTGGAGCGTGTCGTGAAATTCCGCCCGCGACATCTCCTCGTTCGTCGTCAGCTCGAAGCCGTAAATCTGTTTGGCCGGAACCTGTCGCTCTTGCGCGTAATAGTCCGCCACCGCCTTGGACTCCGGCAGCCGGGAATTATAAACCACCACCACTTCCTCGCCGCCGCCGTGCGCCAGCCAGGGGATCGCCGCCAGCAGGCAGAGCCCCGCCCGCATTCCAAAACCTTTCATGTGCCGGATTAGACCACATGCCGGTTGCCCGGTTCAATGCTATTTGCCGAAGAGCGCCGCCCGCATTCCCGGCATCGGCTGCCCGATCTTCGGATCCCAATAGCGGAAATTGGCGCTCCAGTCCCAGATGCACCAGCCGAGTTTTTCTTTCTCCGCCGCCTCGCGGAATGCCTTGTAAAAATTTGCGCGCGACTGCGGATCGGCCTTGATGTAGGCTCCGAATTCCCCCAGGTGAACCGGCCGGCCGTAATACTCCGACCACGCGTGGACATATTTTAATTTGTCCGTGAACGCCAGCGGGCTGCTTGGATTTTGCGCCGTCGGCAGCGTGTTGTAATTTTCAATCCATTCCCGCACCCACGGTTTCAGGTCCGCGTTGTCGTCCGGCACGAGCGGCTGGGCCGGGGGACCGGGGAAGATGATGCCGGTCTGCTTGACATCGGCCGTCGTCCAGCCCGCCCCCTGGTGCGTGAAGTGGAACGGTTCATAGCAATGAACCGAAACGATCACATTATTGTCCGGCGGCAGGGTGAGATGCTTCAGCTCCCCGATCCCGCCCCAGTCGCCGGGTTCCACAAAGATGGTTCGCTTGGGGTTGGTCTCGCGGATCTCCGCGATCGCGCGGGCATAAATCGGGTTCATCAGGTCAGTCGTCGCGTTATCGTGCGGCTCGTTGTCCAGCTCGAACGCCAGTTTTTTCGGAAAGTTTTTGTAGTGGGCCGCGATTTGCCTCCAGATCTTTAGAAACTCCTCCGTGCCGCCCGCCGGATCCTTGTCCAGTCGGTTGAAGTGATGGATGTTGATCATCACTGCCAGCCCGTCCCGGAGGGCGTTGGTCACGATGAAATCAACCCGGCCGTAAATCTCCGGCGACAACGTGTAATCCGGCGCCGGCCCGGCGTATTGATGCCAGCCGATCGGCACCCGCACATGGTCGAATCCCTCGCGCTTGATCTGCGCGATCTCATCCGCGCTGACGGTCACGCCTTTGCCGAAATATTGCGCCGGCGCTTCCAGGTAATCTCCCAGGTTGACGCCGCGCTTGAATGCCTTGGCCGCGCGGTAGGCCGGAGTGTGATGGCTCGCGATGGGTTGAAGCGCGGCCGGATTTTCCGGGATGAACCCGTTTTCCGGGGTGCCGGCTTGGGCGGTCAGGGGTGGAACTGCCAGTTGCCAGCCCAGCAAGGCCAGGCCGATGTGGAAAAGAGGTTTCATGGTCGGGATGTTAACGGGTTGCCGGCCACCCGTCTTGTCCATAGAAATCATCTCACCGCGGCGGCTCCGTTTCACCCGCCGGTTTGCACTTTCAACCCGTCCCAGGCCAGGTTGACCCCCGGCGGCAGTTCGGCCTGGGCACGGTCATGGTCATAGTCGTGGGTGAGATGCGTGAAATACGTCCGCTCCGCGCCGATACGCCGCGCGGCGGTGAGCGCTTCATCCAGGCACATGTGCGTGGGATGCGGCTGGTAGCGCAGCGCGTCCAGCACGGCGATGGCAACGCCGCGGATTTTTTCCAGCGCGGCTTCGGGGATTTCCTTGCAGTCGCTCAGGTACGCGAGCCGCGGGCGTCCCGCCTGCTCGAACAGAAAACCGGTCGTCGTCATCCGGCCGTGCGGCAGATCCAGCGGCGTAATTTTCAGGTCGCCGATTTCAAACGGGCCGGCGATGACGTGCTCCTCGGGCATGAAATAACCCTTCGGCCACGGGCCCTGGTGAAAGGCATAAACGAACACGCGCCGCAGATGCGCCATCGTGGCCTCGCTCGCGTAAACCGGCAGCGCCGCGTTCCCGCGGAGGTCGCAGAATCGTCGGCAGTCGTCCATCCCCATGATGTGGTCGGCGTGCCCGTGTGTCACCAGCACCGCGTCCAGCCGGTCAATCTTTTCCCGCAGGCATTGTATCCGGAATTCCGGCGTCGTGTCCACCACCAGCTTGACCTGGTCGGTTTCCACGTAAATCGACGGCCGCGTCCGCCAGTTCTTCGGGTTGGCGAGAAATTCCGGCGGATAGGTCTTGCCGATCAGCGGCACGCCCTGCGACGTGCCGGTCCCGAGAAATGTGAGGGCTAAGGACATGGGAAAGTATTAACCGGATTTTTCAGTGTTCGCTCCGGGCCGGACCGCCGGGTTCAAAAATGGCTTCATAATGTGATCACGCGTTGCCGGGCATGTTTTTTCGATCCGGTGCTTCGGTAAATTCTGTCAAAAAACTTTTGCCGTAAACCGGCGTCGGCCGCAGAATCACCGCGCACGAATCTAACCATGTTGACGACGTTGCGCATCAAAAACCTCGCCCTCGTGAGCGACCTCACTCTGGAGCTTCAGCCCGGCTGCAACGCCATCACAGGCGAGACCGGCGAGTGCAAGTCCATCATCATCGGCGCCCTGAATCTCGTCCTCGGCGGGCGCGCCGACCGTTCGTTGATCCGCGCCGGCGAGGAAATTTGCTCCGTCGAGGCCGTTTTCGACGTGAAAAATCTTCGGTGTAGCGTTCGGCCTGTGGCCGAAACCGGTCGAGCCACCGGCGCTACGCTGCCACAGTTTCTCGAGGAGAATGGCCTCGAACCGTGCGAGGATGACCAGCTGGTCGTCAAGCGGACCTTCACCGGCGCCGGCACCAACCGCCAGTTCGTCAACGGTTCTGCCACCACCCTCGCCACGCTGGCCGCGATCGGCGAATGCCTCGTCGACATGCATGGCCCGCAAGACCACCAGTCGCTGCTGCACCCCGCAAAGCAGCTCTTGATTCTCGATGCCTTTGGCGGATTGGAAAAAACCCGTGAAGCCTTTGGCGAACTTATCCGCCGGCGGGCGGGGTTGGCCGATGAAAAGTCGGCGCTGATTGTGGATGAAAATACCTACGCCCGGCAGCTGGACTTGCTGCGCTTCCAGGCTCAGGAAATTTACGCCGCGCGCTTGCAGCCCGGCGAGGACCTGGCCGTTGAGGCCGAGTTTGAACGCTCCCGTAACGGCGCCAGATTGCTCCAGCTGAGCCAGGCGGCGATCGACGCTTTGAGCGAAAGCGAAAATTCCCTGCTCACCCAGTCCGGCGTGATCGGTCGTTTGCTGGCCGAGTTGCAACGCGTGGATGCCGCCGCCGCGCCTCTCGTCGCGTTGCACGCCCAGTCCGGGGAGGTCTTGCGCGATTTGCAGGCGGAACTTTCGCGCTACGCCGACCGGGTGGACGTTGACCCGGCGCGGCTGGCCGAACTGGAGGAACGGCTGAATTTGCTCCACTCCCTCAAACGCAAATACGGCGCCACGCTGGCCGAAGTCATCGCCTTCGGCGACGATGCAAAACAGAAGTTGTCCGCCTTGGAAAGTCGCGATGCGGAACTGGCGCGGATCAATGCGGCGCTGGAAAAAATGGACGCGGAAATTGTGAGTGCCGGCCGGAAACTCACCGCCGCCCGGACGAAATTGATCCCGTTGTTGGCCCGGGCGGTCAGCCGGCAGCTCGAAGACCTCGGTTTCAAGCAAAGCAAATTTGACGTGGGCATAAAGTTTGATCTGGTAGGAAACGAGGTGACGAGTATCAAATCAAAAGAAAATCAAAGCCTTCTGAAGTCGGTTCATACGCTAAAACAAACCGGCCTGGACGAAATCGAATTCCAGTTCGCGCCCAACCCGGGTGAGCCGGCCAGACCGTTGCGCGCCATTGCGTCATCCGGCGAAATGGCGCGCGTCATGTTGGCTTTGAAAACCGTGCTCGCCGCCGAGGACGATATCCCGGTTCTGGTTTTTGACGAGGTCGACGCGAATGTCGGCGGTGAGACCGCGAATGCGGTGGGCGAAAAGATGCGGCAGATCGCCGCCCGGCGGCAGGTGTTGTGCATCACCCATCTGCCGCAGGTGGCCGCCCCCGCCGACGCGCACTACGTCGTGACCAAACAGGTCAGGCAGGGCCGGACGCTTTCCGAAATCACTTTGCTCGACAAAAAAGCCCGCGTGACCGAACTGACGCGGATGCTGGGCGGTCAGTCCGATGCCGCGCGGAAACATGCCGAGGCATTGTTGCGATAAGGCTGTCGGGTCGGCTGCGGCTGGGCGCCTCAGCCCCATTGCTTGCCCATGGCGTCAAGGTTGCCGTGCTTCAAATCGTCCTGCGTCATGCAGGGATGCAGCTGCACCTCCGCTTCAAACGTCAGGAACCACGGCTCGGCCAGCGCCGGAATCTTCGTGGCCTCCGGCAGGTTCACCACGATGAAGGCCGTCCGCTTGCCGTTGATTTCTGTGAAATAAACCGACTCCGGCTTGATGGCCTCCAAAATCTTGCCGAGCTTGGCCCCGGCGGTGCCGTCCTTCACGGCCGCGTTGAATTGGTGAACGGGCAGGGTGACGATCATTAACATTCGCATGATAAATGGTTTGGTTGATTGTTTGGGTTGGCAGCCGCGCCACAATAGGTGGGAGCAAAGTGAAACGGCAAGCCCCAATTCGCATCGGTGGATGTGTTGCTTGCACGCTTCGGGTTATTTTGAAACAACTTAAATTTTGATCCGTTGTGTCCATTATTATGACAAAGAGCCAGTGGATCTGGACACTGGCTGGCTTAAGTAATTCCCGGTTCGCAGGTGGTTAATCCAAAAAACGACACTGTTAAGCTGGCTTAATTATTGCTGCAAACTGGTTTAGCTTAGCGTATTAATTAGATGGCAACTCATTGAAATCAGACACTTCATCCAACCAGAATGGTCATATGAAAACCTGCATGAGATTAATCAAACTCCTCGTCTTAATTTTTATGTTGGGCCAGAAAGCAACGGCGCAGACCAATCCGTTTGCATCGTTTCAAGGATACACTCTGGGGGCGATCGTTCAGGTTCGTTCAGATAAACCGGTGGTTATATTGAATCGTGCCGCGTTGAAGGAAATCACCGGGAGCAAAGTTGTCGTCGTCGCCAATGGCGAGCGGTTTGTCCTCGATAAATCGTTCACCGTTTTAAGTGATCTGCCGGGAAGCGTGGCCCCGGCACGTGCACCGGTCTCGGCGGTGCCCGGAAACAATGTGCCTTCATCGGATCCTTCAGTAGGCAAAATTTCCACGCCGGCGGATGTGCCACAGCTCATTTTTGGCAAGTATGCCAATGATCCAGGCTACGCCAAAGTCACCGCGCAATATCAGTCCATGATGAACGACTTTAACAGTGGAAAAATGTCCTTGGCGGACCTTGCGACGAAGGCCGAAAAGGTGCTTGCCGAAGCGGATAAATATAAGGCTGAACGGGCGAAGGATCCGCAGTATGAGGAGCAGATTGCAACGCTGCACGATTTCGTAAAGCGCGCCCAAGCTGGCGAAACGGTTACACCCCAGGCTCCAACGGTTCTCCCGAACCGGCCGTAACCATCAAGCTTCGCATTTTTTAATGTGTTTGCCCGCATAATCATCTGGTGGCTGATCTTCTTGCTGCGGGCGTCATCCGACGCTCAGTCGGTCGTCGTCAGCTACGATGATCATACTTCGCGAACCTTTAAATATCTGGCTGAAACTAAATCGAATCTGATCGTGGAAATTGCCGGCCAGCCGTTTTTTTTACCGCGGACAAACATCGTCTCGTTGCAAGTGTTTTCGGCGACTGCTCCGCCCGCCGCCCTGGCGACGGTCAGTTCCCGTCCGGGGAAATCAGACCTTCGCGAAACCGGGTCTCATGAAAGCCTGTTGAACCGGATTAATTCGGCCGTCGAGCGCTGTGGGTTGGCCGGACTGGCGGTTTTGTTTTTTCTGCGGGCCTTGTGGCGCTTCCGCACGGAAGGCGATTTTTTTGAGCACCGCATCGCACTTGTGGTTTATCTCGGAATGCTGGCGCTGCTGGTGGTCGGCGGAATTGCCGGTTGGGGCAATGGCTGTGTGCAAATGGTCGCCCTGGCGGCGGTGCTGTTTTTGGGAAAGTTTTACACGAACCGGGATTTGGCCGAACGACGATCCGGGCTTTATTTCTCGCTGGTCCTGTTGGTGCTGGCTGGCTTGGCGGGTGCTGGCCTGGGCTGTTTAATCTGGCACCATTCCGAAAAATCGATCCATCTCGGCACGGCGATGATCTTTGGCGCAATCCTGGCCTCGTCCTGGCCGCTCTACCAGCTGGCCAAATATCTGGATCTTTCGTTGAGTGATTTCCTCGGCGGTTTGCGGGCCGACATGTTGTTTTCCGAAGGCGCTTTTGCCGAGAAAATCAAAGCCAAAGCCCGTCTTCCCAGTGATCGCCTGCTGCTTCATTGGCGCGAAAACGGCATGACGAAGAAAGCCTGGCAAACCGCCCGCCGGTATTTGCTGGATGACCCCGCGGCTTTTCCCCTCTGGCTCTTCGCCATGGAAACAGCGGCCGTTCACCTGAAAAAACCGGACGAGGCCGTGGCCATTCTTCGCCGGTTGTGGCAATGCGAGAATATTTCCGCCGACCAGCAAACGATCGCCTTGATGAAAATGCAGGATCTGGCCATGAAGGTCGGTTTTCAGTTTCGGGAAAAAGATTTTCACCATCCGCCCGTCGCAAGGCCGGGCAAACCGCTCGCCCGGATTTTGGAACTCCGGCAAAAAGGACGGTTTGCCGAGGCTGAATCAGCGCTGCTCGCACTTGTCGAGCAAGAACCCGGCAATGCCGCCGTGTTCACCCAGCTCGTCCGGCTCTATGCCGAGGATTTGAAATTGAGAGGCAAGGCACAGCACTGGACTGACAAAGCCGAAGCACATTTGCCTTCCTACCACGTAGATTTCCTGCGCAATTCGATCGCGGAGTGGATGTGTTCAGATTCCGCCGCAGCCGGCAAATCCCCCGACCGCATGCCGCAGCCGTTGCCAGCGGAGCCTTCCGCCAGACTGGTTCTAAACAGCGTCAATATCTCAACCGCGCCGATGGTAAATTCGGTGGAGGACTGTCTCCAGCGGCAGCCGATAATCAAAAAAAAGCCTGCAACCGCAGGTGAACCATACCGCCTGCCGCGCGACAAAGTGGATGAGTTGGTGGCGGATTGCCGTTATGGCACCGCCGAGGAAATGCTGAAAGCGGAATTGAAAGCCAAACCAGACAATTTTGATTTGTGGTTGCGCTACGCCGAGGTGCATGGCCTGCATTGCGGCAACATCAGGGCGGCCGAAAAAGTCATCGAAAATATGTTCCAGCGACGGGTGTTTAGCGAAGAGCAAATGCAGGTGGCCCGCTCCAAACTCAAGGAGTGGCGCGTCAAACATCCCGTCCGGTTGAGCGGTTGGTAAACCGGGAGCTTGACGGTGTCACCACACTTCCACCGGCCCCTTCGGCACGGGTATCTGTTCGCGCCGGGCTGAGGCGGGCTCGTCGCCCCGAAGTGAAGCGGCGGCGGATTCGCTCTCGCGCATGAAAGACGCCACCATCGGCGGCTGGCGGAAGCGTGGAAGCAGTTCGCCGGTTTCATCCACGAATTGCTGCCGCCAGCGGATGTACCTCTCCAGAATCTCCTCGAATTGCGCCCGGGTTGCGAGTTGTACCACCTGCTTGTTGAATTCGTGGCATGGGCCGAACCGCTTGGCGTACCAGGGCGCAACTTTGCGGAACATCCGGCAGCCAAGTTCCTCGCCGAATACTTCAATCATCAAATTCAGATGCCGGCGCAGGATGCGGATCCGCTCGGTAAACGGGGGTTCCGCCGGAATGGTGGGGCGAGACTCCGTCGAGCCCGAATTTCTTTGCGTGTCTTCGGCCGCCGGCTGGCCGCCGCAGTATTCCCGCGTGCGCTTGAAAATCCATGGATCATAAAACGCGCCCCGCCCGATGCTCACTCCCGCGCAGCCGGTTTCGTCAAACATCTTCTTGGCGGCCTGCGGCGTGATGATGTCGCCGTTGCCGATGACCGGTATGGTTTTCACGGCTTCAACCACCCGGCGGATGCCCGCCAGGTTCACCGTCCCGCCGAAACCCTGTTCGCGGGTCCGGCCGTGGATGAAGATTGCGGCGACGCCCACTCCCTCCAGCGCGCGCGCCAGTTCCGGCGCGGTCAGATTGTCCTCGTCCCAGCCCAGCCGCATTTTCGCCGTGACCGGAATCTTCACCGCGTTGACCATGCCTTTGACCAGCGCGGCGGTCTTGTCGAGTTCGGTCATCATCGCGGAGCCGCCGCCGATTTTCACCACTTTCTTGACCGGACAACCCATGTTGATGTCAATTGCGGCCACGCCCGTGGTTTCGAGATACTGGGCCGCATCCCGCATTTCTTCCGGCACGGACCCGAAGAGCTGGACGGCGAGCGGCGAATCGGCCGGCGACGTTTCAATCAGCTTGAACGCCCGGGGATTCTTTTCGAGCAGCGAGCGCGCGTTGACCAGATCCGTGGTGCACAGGCCCACGCCGCCCACTTCCCGCACCACCCGGCGGAAGGGCAGGTTGGTGTAACCCGCCAGCGGCGAGAGGAAAAGGTTGGATTGGAGTTGCAGTGATCCCAGACGCATCGCCGCCAGCCTAGCATAATTAGCTGATTGCGAAAGCGCCAATGCCATGTTACCTTTCGCAATCTTAGGTATTCATCATGGCTGACGACGATAAAATCAAAAAGGGCGGCGACGGCGATAAAAAGCCGCCGGGCAATTTCCAATTCCAGTCAAGCACCTGGCTGGTGTGGATTCTCATCATCGGCAGCATTGTCGCCCTGGTGGCGGTGAACCAGCGCATGCGTACGCCCGCCAACCCGATCAGCAGCGACGAGTTTTCCCAGAAATTTGAAGCCGGGTTGGTCGCCCATGCCACGATCGAATACAATCCCCAGTCGGCTTATCCGAACGTGACCTTCAATGACATCAACGGCGCCTACTACAAAACTGACAAGGAGGGCGCCATCGTCAAGGACGGCGCCGGCAAACCCGTGGAGGTTGCTTTTACCGCCTTGCAGGTGCCGGTGACCACCGCTCTCCTGGAAAAATATCTGGCGTCCCATAAATTCACCACGGTTCAGCAGAGCACCGTGCTCTTCAATCTGCTCATCAACATTGCCCCGTTTCTGCTGATCGGCGTGCTCTTCTGGTTCTTCTTCATCCGGCAGATCAAAATGGCCGGCAAAGGCGCGTTGAGTTTCGGCAAGAGCAAGGCCCGGATGCTCGCCAAAGAGCGCAATAAAACCACGTTCAAGGACGTGGCCGGCATCGAGGAAGCCATCGAGGAGGTTTCCGAACTCGTGGAATTCTTGAAGGATCCGAAAAAATTCCAGCGGCTCGGCGGCCGGATCCCCAAGGGCGTCCTCATGGTGGGATCGCCGGGCACTGGCAAAACCCTTTTGGCCAAGGCCATTGCGGGCGAGGCCGACGCCTCCTTCTTCAGCATCAGCGGTTCCGATTTCGTGGAAATGTTCGTCGGCGTCGGCGCCAGCCGCGTCCGCGATATGTTCGATCAGGCGCGCAAAAATGTGCCGTGCCTTATTTTCATTGATGAAATTGACGCGGTCGGCCGCAGCCGGGGCGTCGGCTTGGGCGGCGGTAATGATGAGCGGGAGCAGACCCTAAACGCGTTGCTCGTCGAGATGGACGGGTTCGACACCCAGGAGGGCATCATTATCATCGCGGCCACCAACCGCGCGGATGTTCTGGACCCGGCGCTGTTGCGCCCGGGCCGTTTTGACCGCCGGATCACCGTGAACCTGCCGGATGTGCGCGGGCGCGAGGCGATTCTTAAAGTTCATGCGCGCAACGTAAAACTCGACCCGGCCGTGGATCTGTCCGTCACCGCCCGGGGCACCCCGGGTTATTCCGGTGCGGAATTGGCGAATCTGCTGAATGAGGCCGCCTTGCTTGCGGCCCGCACGGGCAAAAAATTTGTCGGCCAGGCCGAACTCGAGGAGGCTCGCGACAAGGTTCGTTGGGGCCGCGAACGGCGCAGCCTCGCGATGACCGACGAGAACAAAAAACTTACCGCCTGGCATGAGGCGGGTCATGCCCTCGTCAACGTGCTCTTGGAACACACGCATCCGCTCCATAAGGTCACCATCATTCCGCGCGGACCGTCCCTCGGCTCGACCATGTCGCTGCCGAAGGAGGACATCTTGAATTACCGCAAAAAGGAATTGCTGGCCAGCATCACCATGACCATGGCCGGCCGCATCGCGGAGGAGATTGCTTCCGGGGATATCTCCACCGGGGCGGGTGGCGACATTCAGCAGGCAACCAACATGGCCCGCGCCATGGTTTGCCAGTACGGCATGAGTGAGAAGATCGGCATGGTGCAGTATGTCGAGGACGACGAATTCTTCCTCGGCCGCGATATGATGCGCCGCAAAACCTACAGCGAAGCCACCGCGCAGGAAATTGACGCGGAAGTTCACGCCATCATTGATGGCTGCTATAATCAGGCGCGCGAAATCATTTTTGCCAATCGTGACAAGCTGGAGATGATTGCCAACGCCCTGCTCGAATACGAAACCCTCGACGGGACGCAGGTGCAGGACATCGTGCATTTGGGCAAATTCACCCCGCCGCCGCCCGCCCCTAAAGTGGACCCGCCCATGGGCGCCCAGGCGGCCACGTCGCTGCCCGAAGTGCCGCCCAAGCCGGCTCCGCCGAAATTGCCCGGTCTGGGCACGCCCGCCCCGGCGGCAGCTTAGTACATTGACAGGAATAATGTAGTGATGGTGATTGAAAGAGGGAGGTTCCAGAAGTCCTAAACAGGGCGAATTAGCCCGAAAGAGGCCGAAAACAAAGGGTTTTTGCAGGAAGGCGACGGTTTCAGAAGAATCCCGCCAAAAAGGCCGGTTTTGAAAAGGTTTATACTCACTCGACCGGGTTTCAATGGGCCATTAACGGCACGCTAATTACGCTCCAAATTGACCGGGCAATAGACCAGGAGAACGGCGTTCTTCCGGCACCAGCCAAGCGCGATCTCGGCTGTCTTAAATGGCTTCGGAACCGTTGACCGATTTCCACCCTTATTTTCGACTAGGACAGCCATTGTCCCACCCTCCGTGTAGAATAGGATTTTTGAATGCCCGGCAAGGTCCGGCGCATCGTCATTTTGCGGCTGCGGCATAGGAGTGAGATTCCTGTGTTGTGGTCGCGGGCCGTCCGTGCTGATAACACGGACGGCCCACTTTATTTTAGGTCAAAACGGGCATGTTTCTTCGACGGGAAAAGCCGCGCCGAGTTCGGGGTCAGACGCGGTCAAAGATTCAAGTTCTGGATCGGCGATGGCGGATACCACGCGCAGGCTCGTGCAGGCCGCGCAGGAGCATCCCAGGCCGGCGCGGGTGCGCATGGTATGGATCGTGTCGCCGGATTCGTTGCGGAGCGTATTTAGGCGGGCAGCGAGCGTCCATTTTAACTGCTCAAGCTGGCTCGGAAAATCCTTCATCGATTTGGTCTTCACATCGAAGCGATGGACCGGTTTCGCGTCCAAATCCATGAGGGTGATATCGCAGGCTGGACGGTCGATTTTCCACCAGCGGTTTTTGTCCTCCATGATGCTCGTCAGGTAGGACCGAACGTCGGCGATATAAAGCTCCAGACAGGGAACCAAATCAGACACGATAAAATTCCGGATCGTGCGCGCCTTGTTGATGGTTAAATCCTCCGATTCAATTGCCGCATTCAAATCCGTTCCCTGGAGAACCAGTAATTCCTTCAGCACTTTTGTGAAGCCATCCACGCGGTCGACCTTGGTGAGAGAATCAAACCCACACCGCAATAAAAATTCTTTCCGCTTGGCGTCGATCTCGGCGGCGCTCATACCGTTGGCCTTGGTCCAGCCCATCACCTTGCAGCTCTTTGGCCATTCGCGCCAGAACCGTTGAACCTGTGAGGTTGAGAGATTCATATTGGTGTGAACGGATAAAGGGCCAGCACCTTGCCGGTGCGGCGCTTCAGATCGGCCTGGACGGCGTCACGGTGCATTTCGCAATACAGGAATCCACTCTTCCGCTGGCAGACGGCCGGTGCGTTGCAAGGCTGCTGCCGGCCTTCGTCGCGGATGAGAAACATGCAACAGCCAGGATCGGCTGCCGGGTGATCTGCTGGTGATGAATTAGCCAGGGGAAATGGCATGGCGATCTCTGGCTCGTTACCAAACTTGATGCGCAGCTCATCGGTGGCCACGCGCCGGCCATCGGTAAACCATTGCCAATTACGATAGGCTTTTTTATAGCTGGCGACAAAATCCGCAGCCCAGCCAAACAGCAGAATTCCATCATGAGACCGAGAAGCCTCCCAAAGTTTTTCGAGGAACTTCGCGCGATCCAGATCGGTGATGTCGCTCCGGGGAATCATGGGCGTTCAAATATGTGCCAGACAAGACCGTTGACTGGGTCCTGAACTGTGCTGATGAAGACGCGGGGATGGAAATCCAACGGCAGGCCTGTGCCACAGATTTCAATCGTGCGCTTGGTTGCAAAACCCTCAAGGTTTAAGAGCGCCCAGAGACAGATTGTTTTGTTTTGAAACTGCGCAGTTAAAATCTGCGCACCTTTTGGCATCTCCACCGTCTGAACCGATTGCGGCTTCAATAGATATTTGTAAATCGTCATCATGCGAATGAGAATTTCAATTGATAGGGCGCGAGCTTGTAGAGCTTTTCCCAGGCATTGCAGAGGACGCATTGAATGCGGTTGCGCTTTTCCATCCATTCGAATGTGTCCTGAATCTGATGTTGAGCGGGTTCGAGCATGGGATATTTCCGGGCCAGCGCCTCGCGGATCAGGCTGGAGGAAAACAATCCCTTCCATTTATAGATGAGCCGGCGGACCGCTCCGGCCACGCCGCCCAGCTTGAATACCAGGAACTCCAGTTGACGGTGGCGCTTCATTTTTTCCAGAGCTTGAAATGAAGTTTGATCAGCACCAGGGCGGCGGCGTATTCCTTGCCATGCTCGTTGCCATCGTGTTTCTTTTCCAATGCGGCCTCGAACTCGGCGACGGTGCCTAAGAAACAACCACGCTTGAGATAAATCCCCTTGTTGGTGGAGAACGCGAGCAGCTCGCCGGATTCACTGCCAATCATGCCGATGTAAAAAAATGGACGCGGTGAATCATCCACTTCCAAGCCATCGGCCAATTTAGCGCCACTGAGGTATGCGCCACTGAGGTATGCGCCACTGAGGTATGCGCCACTGAGGTATGCGCCACTGAGGTCTGCGCCACGGAGGTATGCGCCACGGAGGTATGCGCCACGGAGGTATGCGCCACTGAGGTATGCGCCACGGAGGTATGCGCCACTGAGGTCTGCGCCACTGAGGTCTGCGCCACTGAGGTCTGCGCCACTGAGGTATGCGCCACTGAGGGAGACCTTCTTTTCAACGGCGGCAGTGACCGCGATTTTAATCGAGTTGTCTTTGGCATCATGCTCAAAGAGCACGCTGTCCGTGTATCGGCATTTGATTTCGAGTTTCACTTGTCGTCCTCCTTGACCATCGCGCCGACGAGCTTCTCGATGAGTTTGTTGATCAGTTTCTCCACGTCGCCGGCAACGCGCTTGACGATGACCACCGGACCGCAGCCTTCGATCCGGCAGCCGAGTTTAGCCAGGTCTTTTTCCGAGAGCGTGCGCAGCGCATCCTTGCGCGGCGTGCATTCCGTCTTCACCAGTTCGTCAAACCGGTCGGGGAAATGTTTCTCGGCGAGCTTCACGGTCTGGGCATCGTCGTCAATGACCACGCTGCCGACGCTGTTGGCGAATCCGATCTTGGTGCCATGCAGGATCATGGTGCGCGGTTTATCGAACAGCCGGGGCGATCCTTCGACAGCGCCGTAAAGTTCCGCCTCGCACGCGGCCACGACACCGGCCTGCTTTTTAAGGCCGCGAAGGTGTTTTTGTTTGACGGCTTCCAGATCGGATTCAAGGTCGCCGATCATTTCCTCAAGCTTTATGCACTGTGCATCATAGGCTGCACAGAGCGGTTCCATTTCGGTGATGGCGCGCGCGCGGTTGAATGCCAGAACGCCTGCCAGATTTTCGGTTGAACTAATCATATTTTTTTGATGGTTTTTTTGGTTAATGTTTTAATAAGAACATGGTGATGACGGCACCGAGACCGGTGCCGATGAAGAAAGCGCCCGCAAACAAAATCAGAGCCAAGACGATGGGTGAATGCGTCGTTGCCTGGACGTTTTTTTCAAGGTTGACGATGCCGCTGACCTCGCCGCCTACTGAGATGCGGCTGTAATTTTTTAAAAAACCGTTTTTGCTACGCCTGACCACCTTTCCATCGATCTTGTGTCTCACGCTAATGGCATCGACGGAAACAATTTCAGTGGCGGGTTCTCCGGCATTATTTCCGCGCCATAATTCTCCAATTGACGGCAGATGTTTGGTGACGGTGATCATGATTATTTGTCCTCCATAGATTCGAGCCAGGCCACGGCCACGGCCGCGACCTGAGTCAGTTCATCGCGCAGATGCTTAATCGCCGCTTTCCGGCCAGCCTTCGTGAGTTCCAGGATGTCAATCGCCTCGGCCACTTCACCGACTTCCTCCACGAGCACGCGCAGCTTGCGGTTCGGATCGGCAATGCGGCTGGCGCAGGTGAAGGAAATATTGCCTTCCGCAAACAGTGTGTTCTGCCGGTGCCTTTCCTGGGCGACGCGCTCAATGACATTCATCATCAAGGGTGAGTTGAAAATGTTGACGCTCATGCCGCCTCCTCTTTCCCGCATATCCAGGCGCGGTTAATATGCCGATTCTGGTTGAGGAAGCGGCGCAAGGCGGTGTCCTCATCGCAGGCGTCCATGACGGTGTGGCCGGTGAGTTCGCCGAAGTTTTTATCCTGCCAGGCGTAGCCCACGCAAAACAGATGCGTGGATGATAACTGCTCGCGGGCGTCCAGAAGGGAAACACCTTTGCGATGGTGGTGGTCCTTGAAGGTTTTGCTCATAGCAGAATCCAGTTGGTGAGAATCGGTTTGCCCTTTACGGATTTATCCTTGCGGATCATCTCGACGACGATCTGAATTCGATCCCAATTGTTAATGGGAAATTTCAGATTCACCGCAA
>CAISYZ010000247.1 GCA_903889895.1 uncultured Verrucomicrobia subdivision 3 bacterium
GGCATGGAAAATTGCCGAGCTGCAAATACCACCAAACAAACCAATGACAGCACCCGTGCCGGTGGCACGTTTCCAGAACATACCGAGCAGGAACGTCGCAAACAGCGGCGCATTCACAAAGCCAAACACAAGCTGGATGACATCCATGCAATTATTGAACATGGATGCGAAATAGGCCGCGCCTATGCTTAACAGAATGCCGATAACCGTAATCACTTTGCCGGTCACAAAATAATGGTGGTCGCTCTTGCCCTTCGCAAAATACGCCTGATACAAATCGTAGGTGAACACCGTGTTGAACGCCGTCACGTTGCCGGCCATGCCGGACATGAAGCTCGCCAGCAACGCGGTGAGCGCGAGACCGAGCAGACCGGGCGGACAATACTTCTTCACGAGCGAGAGGATGACGCCGTCGTAATCGTTTTCCGAAATGCTGTTGTAAATGCCCTGCTTGATTTGCGCGTCGGTCAGATGGCTGGCCGCGTTCGCCGCGACGAGGCTGGCGATCTTGCCGCCATCAATGCTTTTGCCCACCGCGTCATGCACGGCGGCCACGGCGGCTTCGGGCTTGGTGGCATCGGCGGTTTTCACCGCGTCCACGGCCTTGGCATACGCGGCCTCGGAAACAATGGCCGGCGGGATGCGATAACCCTTGTCCGGCATCGTGCACAGCGCCGCCGCGATCATGCCGGGGACGATGACGAGAAACGGGAAAAACATTTTCGGCACGGCGGCCACCAGCGGCGTGTTGCGCGCGGCGGTCATGTTCTTCGCCGCCATCGCGCGCTGGACGACGAGGAAGTTCGTGCACCAGTAGCCGAAGCTCAACACGAAGCCGAGCCCGAAGATCATCGCGAACCAGTCCACGCCCATCGGGTTGGCGGACGCGCCGCCGAGCACCGGCTGCCACGCGCTCGTCCACGCATTCGGCGCGTAGGTGGTGCCGGCGTCCTTGAGGTAAAGCGCGGCGGGATTGACGGCCACGCTTTGCAGCGAATGATTCATCGCGTGCCAGCCGCCGACATCCTTCAAGCCGAGATAAACCACCGGCGCGAAGCCGAGCACAATCATGAAGAACTGGAGCACTTCCGTATAAATCGCCGAGGTCAGACCGCCCTTCAAAACGTAGAGCAGCACCACGCCCGAGCTGATCCAGAGCGCGACGTTGTAATCCCAGCCCAGCAGCGAATGCAGCAGTTTCGCCAGCGCGTTCATCGAAATGCCGGAGGCGAAAATCGTCATCACCGCGAAGGCCACCGAGTTCAGCGCGCGGACGCGTTCATCGAAGCGCATCTTCAGGTATTCCGGCACCGAGCGCGCCTTGGAGCCGTAGTAGAACGGCATCATGAACACCGCGAGGAAAATCATCGCCGGAATCGCACCCACCCAGTAGAAGTGCGCGGTGCTGATGCCGTATTTCGCACCGCTCGCGGCCATGCCGACGAGTTCAAGCGCGCCGAGGTTGGCGGAAATAAACGCCAGACCGGTGACCCAGGTGGGAATGGAACGCGCGGACGTGAGGAAGTCCGACGACGTTTTCATGTAACGCGCCAGCGTCCAGCCGATGCCAATGACAAAGGCGACGTAAGCGATGAGGATGGTATAATCAATCCACTGGAGTTGGATGGCTTGCATAAGTGAAGACGTATGATTAGCGATTTTCGCAAATGCTGTCAATTTGATTGGCAGGAAAATGCGGGGTTTGACCGGCGCGGACCGGTTCCCGCCCGCCAAACTTAAAACCGGCCGCGGGCCGGGGCCGGGAAAAATTGTCGGGACGGTCAGCGACGCCGTCCCGTTGATTTTGAAAAGCCCTTTGCCGGATTGTCGTCGCTGCCGGCAAAAGATTTGATGGTCAGTTTACGCAGGATTGGACGGTCCGGCCGCCATTTCGTTCAAACAACCAGGAAACAAAATAACCAGGTATCCCGATGTCGTTGGTTGGTTCCTTGGTTGTTCAACCCTTACCCCTCAACCCGCCTCCACGGTGAGCGACGCCAATGGGTCGCAGCCGGATTCGCGCTGGTAAATTCCGACGGGATCCGTCCCGCCGGTCTTGGTGCCGGTCCACACGTTGACCACCGCGTTCGTCACGAACTGCGTCGCCTCGATGACCAGCCGCCACCCGTTTACGCCGCTGTCGTAGTAAATCCGTTGCGACGCGCCCGCGAGGATTTGCGCGGGGTCGTCGTTCGCGAGGTGCGACCAGCCGGAGCCGAAGTTGAACCAGAATCCCTGCTTAATCCCCGCCGCGCTGCCGGGTTTGAAATACGCGCTCCAGAATAATTGCCCGCCCGCCGGATACCGCGCGGTGTCGCGGTAAAACGTCCCATCCCACGTCACGCCCGCGCGCACGCCGCCGTCCCAGAGCGGGTCGTCGGGCAGGGGATTATTATTGTCCGCCCAGCGCAGGCCGCTGTCGAAGTGGGGGAGCAAAATATCGCAGCCGGGTTTGGCCGCGCCCACGAGACCATCGGTGTAAGCGGCGAGCCGGTAGGCATCCGCCGTGGCGGCGGGGGCGACGGGGAACCACACCGCCAGGGTTGCGGGTTTCTTACGGAGCGGGGAACGCCGGGCTAAAACTGCGCCCGGGCCATCCCTTCAGCCGGGCACGACGATTTTGATGGTGGCGCTGGGCTGGCCGTAGGGCTGGTCGTGACTGACAAAGACCGTGTAATACGTCCGCGCCTCCGGCTTGTTGGCCACGAGCACCGGCCGGGCGTCCAGATAAGGCAGGTGCATGACGCGCGCGAGGTGCACGGGGGCCGCGTCGCCATCGCGCTGACTGTAAATATCCACCGCCTCGGCGTCGCCCTTGGTGGAATTGATTTCCACACCGCCGCCCACGAGCGCGCGCCCGCGCACGACGGGTTGGGCGGTGGCCGCGATGGCCGCGAGAGCCGTGGCGGCGGGGCCTTCAATGCCGAGCGCCTGACCGATGGCCACGGTGTAGGTGTGCAGACCCTTGATGCGTTGGGCCAAGGCGCGGAAGCGCGGCAGGATGCCCACCGGCACAGCCGCCGGAAAATTCGCCGGCAGCACGGGCACCGTCTGGCTGGCCGCCGCGAGGCTGCCGCCATCGCGTTCCAAATTTTTCTCCGCCGTCCAGCCCATGGCGGCGGACTGCATGGAGTTGTTGAAATCCACGACGGCCCGGAAGCGGACGGCATCCAGCGCCTGCTGGATAATATCCGGGTCCGTGGCCAACAGGCCCAGCGCGGCCAGTTCGCCCGGGATATTGTTCTTGAAGGTGATCATTTGCGTCGCGAGTCCGTCGTCGGTGCTGCTGATATAATTGGTGTGTGACATAATTTTTTTCTCCTAGATTGTTGGTTGGTGGGTTTCGAGGTGGTGGACAGTGAAAAGCAGGCCGACTCCGGATGATTTTTGGGCGACGCGGAGCCACTCGCCGGCGCCGAGCAATGATGGCTTGGCGACGCGGAGCGATTTTTTGGCGACGAGCAATGGCTCCTTGGCGACGCGGAGTGATTTTTTGGCGACGAGCAATGACTGCTTGGCGACGCGGAATGATTTTTTGGCGCCGAGCAATGGCTGCTTGGCGACGCGGAGCGATTTTTTGGCGCCGAGCAATAACTCCTTGGCTCCGAGCAATGATTCCTTGGCGACGCGGAGAAGCTCGGGGGCGGGGGCCGGGCTGGGTTTGGTGGCAAAAAAGCTCACAAAACGCAGCATGAGCGCCTCGGGGGCGGAACGCGAGCACTCAAATTCCATTTAAAATGGAATGGGATGACCGCTTTGACAGGTTTCCATCCTGACCGGGGCTGCGACTCCCTCGCCCCGCCCCAGCGGGGAGAGGGCTGGGGTGAGGGGTGCTTGCGGACGGCCACCATTGGCCTCCTCACCCCGGCCCTCTCCTCCTTTAAGGGAGGAGAGGGAGCAAGACTTGTCCAACGTATCGTCCCCGCGTGGAATGGGCGCGGCTCACGCCCGGCCGGTGAGGAACCGGCATTGGCCCGGCGCACAACGATCGGCCCGGTCGCAAAATAGCCGGCAAGGCGTGATGTAGGTATATCCGGCGATGGCTCCCAGGGCATCGCCGTCAGGGAAATTTTCGGCGGTTTCCCAGGCGCTGACCGTGGAGAGGCCGAACCCGAGTTCGCTGGACACTTGTTTCTGGGTGAGGTGATGGCGGAGGCGCCACTGTTTGAGGACGTGGGCAAAACTCGCCCGCAGGTCGCAGGGAGGATTCATATGCTAGGTCTAGCGCCAAACGCCGGGCGAGGGAAGTAAATTTTGACGGGCAGCGCCCGGCCGCCTGCGGCGGGAAAGAAAAGGGCCGCGCGGACCGGCCCGCTCAGGCCGCTTTGACCAGCGATTGGCGCAACGCCGTGGTGGCCGTCCACCCGGACCGGGAATAAGCTTTGACAGAAATTCGCCCGTCCGCTTTCATCAACTCATGTTAGCAAAGGCCGTCGCCAAAACAACCGTGCCCGCCCCATGCACGGACGGAGGCGCTAACTGTTAGGCATCGTAAGACCAGCGTGAAAACCGTGATTACATTTTTAGCGGCAATTCTACTATCGGTCGGTTGTTCCAATCAACCCGACAGTGATGCTACACTTCGAGCGAAGATCGTCGGCACTTGGACGGCAGCAGGCTTAGTCCTCCCGCATGATGCCAGAGCGAGTGATGCGACGATCACCATTTCACAGGATGGCATTGCCACATCACGGTTTTCGATTATGTTCGCCGATGGCAAGACAAATCAACAGACACAGGTTGCGAAGTGGCATATTGAAAACGGATTTTTGATTGAGCAGCAGACAAATGTTAATGGCGCTGCGATTGAGACAAAGACCAAGGATGAAACTTGCAAGATTACTCTGTTAGATATTCGCGAGCTGGTTCTTAGCAATTCGTATGCACCTCGCCGTATTTTTTTGAGAAAGGACTAACAGTTGTTTAGTTTCACATTTGTAGTGCGACAAAAAAGGGTGTTTTTAGTAGTAGACTGCATTGGGTGTATTAAAGCCTAATCTTAGCCTCGGGCGATTGTTCAACTGTTCGGCCATGCGGTCGCATTGCCGTTGGGTCAGCTGACTTAGGTTACGGTTCCCGGATGTTGAATATTGGCCAAGACTCGGTGAGAGCGCGGTTGGCTAAATCTGGTAGCATTCACACCACAACCAAAAGGCATTCACGATGATCCCGGAAACGCTCAAGGCGATAATGAAAAAGGACGGCGTGGTGGCCATCGCCACCTGGGGGCCGGCGGGGCCGCACCTGGTCAACACGTGGAACAGCTATCTCAAAATCGCGGAGGATGGCCGGCTGTTTATCCCCGCCGGTTACATGCACCAGACGGAGGCCAACGTCGCGCAGCATCCGCAGGTGTTGATCACGTTGGGGAGCAGCCAGGTGGCGGGCTTGCACGGGATGGGCGCGGGGTTCCTGATCAAGGGGCAGGCGCGGTTCGTGACGTCCGGCCCGGATTATGATTTCATGAAAGCGAAGTTCAGCTGGCTGCGCGCCACGCTGGCCGTGACCATCGAATCGGCCACGCAAACGTGGTGAGGCTGTCCAGTGAAAAAACTCACGCTCATCAGTCTGTTGTCAGTGATAATCAGCGCGGGTGGCTTATGGCTCCGGTATCACGAGCGGATGATCCAGGCGCGGGACGCAGCCTTTCGCGGGCGGCTGCCCGGCGTTTGGTTGCGGACGGAGGATGGCCTGCCGCCCGGAGTGGGCAAGCCCCTGAGCCTGCGCTGCACCAACACCGTCGCCGCCGATGGCAGCTTTGTGGAGCGGTCGTGGTTCAGTCATCCCGACCGCACCAATACCTACCGGCGGACTGGCACTTGGCTGGTGAAAAATGGATACTTGCTGGAAACGGTAAAAACCAGTTCCAACCCCTGCGAGGTGACGCCCCATTCAGACGCCGGCTGGATTGATTCTGTGAAGACGGACGAGTTCGTTCTATCTTGGTCCGGCACCACCAATACTCAAATATGGCGGAAAATCAGTCCATGATGCCCATGGCGGTGGGACAAGGCCATCGGGTTGGCAAATAAAATTCTTCGTTCCGGCGCGGCTTTGTGGTTAGAATCGTCGCTCCATGAAGTGGACACAAACTCTCATTCCCACGCTCCGCGAAGCCCCGTCCGACGCGGAAATCGTTTCGCATAAGCTGCTGCTGCGCGCCGGCCTCATCCGCAAGCTCGCGGGCGGCGTCTATACGTTCCTGCCGCTCGGCCTGCGCGCGTTGCGCAAGGTGGAAAACATCATCCGCGAGGAGATGGACCGCGCCGGCGCCGTGGAAGTGCTCATGCCCGCGCTCCAGCCGCCGGAGATCTGGGAGGCGAGCGGTCGCGCCGAGACGGCGAGCAATGTGTTGTTCAAGGTCAAGGACAGCTCCGGTCGCCAATGGTTTCTCAGCCCCACCGCCGAGGAGGTCATCACCACGCTGGCCGCCAACGAAATCAATTCCTACCGTCAGTTGCCGAAGAATTTTTATCAAATCAGTCTAAAATTCCGCGATGAAATCCGTCCGCGCTTCGGCCTGATGCGCGCGAAGGAGTTCATCATGAAGGACGCGTATTCCTTCGACACCACGGACGAGGGCGCGATGGCGGCCTACAAGAAAATGTATGACGCCTACACGCGCATCTTCGCGCGGTGTGGGCTGAAGGCGTTTCCGGTGGAGGCGGACACCGGCGTCATTGGCGGCAATTATTCACACGAGTTCATGGTGCCCGCCGAGACGGGCGAAAATGACGTGGTGTTCTGCGAGGCGTGCGGTTACGCCGCGAACATCGAGAAAGCCACCAGCGGCATTCCCAAGACGGCGGCGCGCGAAATCGGCGCGGTCAGCGAGAAGTTTGCAACGCCGGGCGTGGTGACGATTGAAGCGTTGAGCAAGGAACCTTACAAAGTGCCGGCCAATCGCCAGATCAAGACGCTCGTCTATGTCGCCGATTCGAAGCCGATCATCATTTTGATCCGTGGCGACGACCAGTTGAATGAAACCAAGCTCATGGCCAAGACCGGTGCGGTCGCCGTGCGCCCCGCGACGCCGGAAGAAATCCTGCCGTTGCTCGGTGCGAAACCCGGTTCGCTGGGGGCGGTCGTGAATGTGCCGGCGAGCGTCCAGGTTTTTGCCGACGAGCGTCTGCAGGGCGCGAACGACATGACCACCGGCGCGAACGAGGATGGTTTCCATTTGAAGAACGTCTCCATCGAACGCGATATCAAGGTGACGGCGTGGTTTGATTTGCGCACCGTCAGCGCTGGCGAGCCGTGCGGCAAATGCGCCAAGTCATTGAAAATTCGCCGCGCGATTGAAGTCGGTCACGTCTTCAAGCTCGGCACCAAATACAGCGAGAAGCTGAATGCCACATTCCTCGACGTGGACGGTTCGCGCAAGCCGAGCGTGATGGGCTGCTACGGCATCGGCGTCACGCGCACGTTGCAGGCGGTCATCGAGCAGGGGA
>CAISYZ010000248.1 GCA_903889895.1 uncultured Verrucomicrobia subdivision 3 bacterium
GAGCACCCGCATGATGAACGGCGCGGAAACCAGCGTCAGAAACGTGATACCCCAGGCGATCAGCACCGCGCAAAGGCCCGTGAGCGTGCCGCCCGGCTTGCTGGTGATCAGGATGATGGTGGCCAGCGTGGCCGGCCCGGCCACCAGCGGCGTCGCCAGCGGCACCACGAACGGCTCCGCTTCCGGCTCATCCGGGGAAGCCCCGCGCCGCCCCTTGCCGGGCAAAATCATTTCCAAGGCGATGAGAAACAACACCAGCCCGCCAGCGATGGAAATCGCCTCCTGCCGGATGCCCAGCCCCTCGGTCAAAAACCGCCCGGCGAACACAAAGACCAGCATGATGCCCACCGCAAAAAACAGCTCGCGCACGATGACCGCCTTGCGACGGTTCTCCGGCACCGGCTGCAGCACGGAGATGAACGTCGGCACGTTCCCCAGCGGGTCCGTGGTGAGCAGAAGCAGGCCGACGGCGGTGACGAGTTCCATGGCGCGTTCCCAAGTCAGGTCACATCAGAGCAAACTCTTCGCCTTCGCCAGCGCCTCGTCGAGCTTCGCCGCATCTTTGCCACCGCCGCGCGCATTGTCCGGCTTGCCGCCGCCTTTGCCGCCAACAATCGGTGCGATGGTCTGAATAATTTTCCCGGCCTGCACCTTCGCCGTGAAATCGGCCGAGACATTCGCGATGAGCGTGACGTTCCCGTTGAACGCGCCGCCCACCACCACCACGCCTTTGAACCGGCTCTTCACCGCGTCCACGATGGCTTGCAGATATTCGCCGTCGGAGTCCGGAAAGTTCTGCGTGATGAGCGGGACGCCATTGACCTCCGTCGCGCGGGTGAGCAACCACGCCGCCGTCTGCGCGGCGTTGCGCGCGATGGCGGCTTTGAGTTGCCGTTCCAATTCCTTTTGGTGCGCGAGCAGGGCTTCCACTTTCTTTTCCAACTCACCCACCGGCGAATTGATTTTGCCGGCGATGCTCTTGATGAGGTGCAACTGCTCGTTGGCAAGGTCGTAGGCCGAAAGTCCCGCGACCGCTTCGATGCGGCGAACACCCGCAGCCACGGCGGCTTCGCTGGTGATGCGGAACAAGCCAATCTCGCCCGTCGCGCGCGTGTGCGTGCCGCCGCAAAGCTCCATGGAATAGCCATCCAGCTTGCCGGCGCCGCCGCCGATTTGGACGACGCGCACGTTGTCGCCGTATTTGTCGCCGAAGAATTGCATCACGTCCTTGCGGTGCTTGACGTCCGCGTGCGCGACTTCCGTCCACGAGACGCCGGCGTTCTCGACGATGCGTTCGTTGACGAGCTTCTCGATGTCCGCGACCTGCGCGGGCGTGAGGGGAGCGCTGTTGAAGTCAAAGGTCAACTTGTCCGGCCCGACGGAGGAACCTTTCTGCGAAGCCTCGCGGCTGGCCACCTCGTGCAAAGCCCAATGCAGCAAATGCGTGACGGTGTGATGCCGTTGGATGGCATCGCGGCGGGATTTGTCCACGGTCAACGTGATGGGCGCACCGGCGACGGGGGCGTCGCCGCCACTGATGAAGTGCAGGAAGGTATTGCCGGACTTCTGGGTGTTGACCACGCGCCAGAGCTGGCCGCTGCCGGTCAACTCGCCGGTGTCGCCGACCTGGCCGCCCATCTCGGCGTAACACGCGCTGGTGTCGAGGATGACAGCGGTCTTGTCTTTCAGCGAAACAACTTCGATTACTTTGGCCTCGACCGCAAGCTCGTCGTAACCGACGAACTTGGTTGGCGTGGTGGTCTCGATTTGCGAGAGGGATATGACTTCTTTCTTCTGCGCGGCGCGAGCGCGGGCGCGTTGTTCTTCCATCAACTTTTCAAAACCATCCTTGTCCACGGTCAAGCCGCGTTCGCGCGCCATCAACTCGGTGAGGTCGAGCGGGAAACCGTAGGTGTCGTAAAGCTCAAATGCGAGTGCACCAGAAATTTCCTTCACCAGAAATTGGCTTCGATTCAAGAATAGTGAGTGAACAATTGAAACACCTTTCGCCGTGTGTTCAATCTTCTCGGTTCTTTCTTCCGGATGAATTGAGGTTTCAAAAATTGCGATTCCTTTATCCAACGTCTTGTTAAAAGCCTCCTCTTCGCGCTGGATGGTTTCCTGCACGACCTTCTTGCGGGTGCGGATTTCGGGGAAGATGTCGCCGAAGTTGTCCGCGAGGACGTCCACGAGTTTGTAGAAGAACGGTTCCTTGAAACCGAGCGTGCGGCCGTAGCGGACGGCGCGGCGCAAGATGCGGCGCAGGACGTAGTTGCGGTCGTTATTGCCGGGCTGTATGCCATCGGCGATGGCAAAACTGAGGGTCCGGATATGGTCGGCGATGACGCGAAAGGCGATATCAATGGCCACTTGGTCGGCATCTGGCGATTTTTGACCAGTTGCCGAACCAATAATGGCCTCCTGACGCGCCAGCGGGCCATTTTCCGTTCGGCAAGGGGCTTCCCGGCCGGCCAGCGGGGTGTTTTCCGTTCGGCAAACAGCCTCCCGCTTAGCCGGGAGGTCATTTTCCGTTCCGCTAACGGCCTCCCGGTTAAGCGGGAGGGCATTTTCCGTTCTACTAATGGCTTCCGGCTTAAGCAGGGAGGGGTTTGCCGGAATATTATTGGCATTCCCGTCCGTCGGGAGGCTGCTGGCGGAACTGCCCGGCAGCGTGCTTTTATAGGTTTTACCGCTCATTTTCTCCAAAACATCGAAAATGGGGCGGAAAATGTCGGTCTCGTAGTTGGAAATCTTGGCGTTGGCGAAATCGGTCAGGTTTTTGGTGCCTTGAATGATGCTGGTGACGCGCTCGAAACCCATACCGGTATCCACGGCCTGCATGGCGAGCGGGACAAATTCAATGAGTGGCTGCGACGCCCCCGTCGCAGGGGAAGCCGAACCGGCGGCGGGGGCGCCGCCACCACCCTTGGGTTGCGCGTTGAACTGCATGAAGACGAGATTCCAGATCTCGATGCAGCGGGCGTCGCCCTTGTTCACGAGCGAACCCTTGGTGTCACCGGCGGGCGTCAAATCAACGTGGAGTTCCGAGCACGGGCCGCAGGGACCGGTCTCGCCCATCATCCAGAAATTGTCCTTCTTGTTGCCATTGACGATGTGGATGGCGGGGTCGAGGCCGACGGAACGGAATTTCTCGGCCCAGAAGTTCCACGCTTCCTGATCGAATTCGCTGGGGTCGTTCTTGGACTTGTCGGGATTGTAAACGGTGGCGTAAAGGCGTTGCGGCGGAAATTTCCAGATGCCGACGACGAGTTCCCACGCCCATTCGATGGCTTCCTTCTTGAAATAATCACCGA
>CAISYZ010000249.1 GCA_903889895.1 uncultured Verrucomicrobia subdivision 3 bacterium
ATGATTTCCGTGGACGCCTACGGCTATTCGCATTTGCTGGAACGCGACATCGCGGAACTGACTTATCTCCACAAGGCCAATGACCGCGGCCTCGGCAACATCAATTGGAAAGATACGCTCTACAAAGAGGTGACGGTGTGAAGTTGAAGTTCAATCCCCAAGACTTGCTCAAGCTTCGCAACGTCCGCCGCGTCGCGCAGGTTTTCTTTTTCAGCCTGTTTCTCTTTTTCGTTTTTGTAACCGACCTGCGCTATCTGAAAGGCTATCCGGTCTCGCTGTTTCTCGAACTTGACCCGCTGGTTGCCTTCGCCACGGCGATCACCACGCACACGGTTTACATGGGTTTGATGTGGAGCTTGCTGCTGATTTTGCCGACGCTGCTGTTCGGGCGGATTTTCTGCAATTGGATTTGTCCCTACGGCATCTTGCATCACTTCACCGGCTGGCTGCTCGGCAAACGCCGCGCGGAGGAACGTGAGCGCATTGAATCCAACCGCTACAAAAAACTGTATTCGCTGAAATACGTCATCCTCATTGCGATGATTGCGGCGGCGATTGGCGGCACGCTGCAAATCGGCTGGCTTGATCCCATCTGCCTGTTTCATCGCTCAATGAGCACGGTCATTTTGCCGATGATCAACCTGTTTGTGCCATCGAGCATCTACGTCCGGCAATATTTTCACGTTGGCGCGTGGGTCATCGGGTTCATCCTGCTGTTTCTTGTCGGCATGAATGTGCTTATCCCGCGCTTCTTCTGTCGTGTGCTGTGCCCGCTTGGCGCTTTTCTCGGCACGCTCTCCACGGCGGCGCTCTGGCGCATTGACCGCGACACCACCAAGTGCGTGGACTGTGATCTCTGTTTGAAAGGTTGCGAAGGCGCGTCTGACCCGCACACGCAGCTCCGCAAGAGTGAATGCTTCGTCTGCTTCAACTGCATCGAAGACTGCCCGGAAGACGCGCTCTCGTTCAAGTTCCTGCCGCCACTCAAGCAGGAAGTCACCGCGCCCGTGGTGCCCGGCCGCCGCGCTTTTCTCGGCACGCTGGTGGGCCTCGGCTTCTACGCGTTTGGCCGCACGTCCGGAGCAAGCGACCGTAACTACGACAAAAAAGTCATTCGCCCGCCAGGCTCCGTGGAGGAAAAAGATTTTCTCGACCGCTGCATCAAATGCGACCAGTGCATCCGCACCTGCCCGACAAATGTTTTGCAGCCCGCATTGATGGAATCCGGCCTCGAAGGCATCTGGACGCCGATTCTCAACATGAAGCTTGGCTCATGCGACGTGAACTGCGTGCTCTGCGGTCAGGTCTGCCCGACGGGCGCAATCCAGCGCATTTCCATCGAAGAAAAGACCGGCACTGGGCCGTTTGAAAAGGAAGGGCCGATCAAGTTGGGCACCGCATTTTTTGACCGCGGCCGTTGCCTGCCATGGGCGATGGAAACGCCGTGTGTGGTTTGCGAAGAAGTCTGCCCGGTTTCGCCCAAGGCCATTTTCTCGCGCGAAGTCACGATCACCAAGCGCGACGGAAATCCCATCACGCTGCGCCAGCCTTACATGGATCCCGCGCTGTGCATCGGCTGCGGCGTTTGCGAACACGAATGTCCCGTGGGCGACGAAGCCGCCATCCGCGTCACCGCTATCGGCGAAACGCGCTCCAAAGAACGCCGCCTGCTGATGGACGGAGGCGTGACCAGCTCGGTCACCGAACTGGAAAAACGGCAAAGATAATTTATGGCTTCTGGCGAACGACAACGCACCTGCCGCGCCTGCGGCAAGAAATTTGATTATCCCGCCAAGGGCAGCGCCGCCACGCGCCATCATTGCGAGGATTGCGTGACCGTTCCCGCCGAGACGCGGAAAACGATGGAGCGGCTCAACAGCCGCGTGACGCAATTGGAAAACCAGCTCCGCCGATTGGAACTCAAATCAACTTCGCCGCCAGCCTGATTTACTTTTGGCCGAGCACTTCATTGGTGCTGCCGCGCCGATAGCCTTGCAGATCCAACGTGACGTGAGCATAGCCGATCGTTTTCAGCGCCTCGGCCACGGTTGCCAGTTTTCCGTTCGCCAGCAGCGCAGGGATTTCCGCTGGCGCCAGCTCAATACGCGCAAAATTCTGCTTCTGCATTTCATGGTGCCGCACGCGCACGTCGTGGAAACCGAGGTCGCGCAAAACATATTCCGCCTGTTCAATCATCTTCAGTTTTTCCGGCGTCACGGTTTCGCCGTAGGGCACGCGCGAACTCAGACACGCCATCTGTGGCTTGTCCGCCGTCGGCAGACCGAGCTGCGCCGACAGCTCGCGGATTTCCGCCTTCGTCAAGCCGGCTTCCTTGAGCGGCGCGCGCACTTGAAATTCCGCCGCCGCCTGCGCGCCCGGTCGGAAATCGCCGACATCGCTGGCGTTCTCGCCGTAAGCGATGACTGCGAAATTTTCCGCCTTCGCCAGCGGCGTCAATTCCTCGAACAGCTCGTGCTTGCAGAAGTAGCAACGGTTCGCGGGGTTCGCCGTGTAATTGGCATTGGCAAATTCCTGCGTCTGGAGCACGCGGACTGGGAAGGCAAATTTCGCCGCGATGTCCAGCGCCTCCTGCAATTCGCGTCGCGGCAGGCTGGGTGAATCCGCAATGGCCGCGAGCGCTCGGTTGTTGAGGACTTCGTGCGCGACCCGCGCGAGAAAAACCGAGTCTACGCCGCCGGAATACGCAACTAGGCACGAGCCGTAGCTTTGCAGCAACGTCCGCAATTTTTCCAGCTTGTTGATTGCTTCGCTCATCGCTTCAAACTTTGCGCGGCTCGCATCGCGGCTTCATAAATTAATTTTACTGGCACCTTTTTTTGCGCCGCCAGTTTTTTGGCCGATTCAAATTCCGGCGCGGCCTGCACTACTTTACCACCGAGTCGGCCGATTTTCACGGTGACTTTTCCAAATGCCGTTTTCACCCCGGCAAATTCCCGCCGCAGCTTGCGGCGTTCGGCAATCGTTTTGCGCACGCCGAACGCGGTCGTCTCGCGCAAAAGTAATTCGCTGAATTTGTCCGCGTCCGTCTCGGCGCACAAAACGGTGAGCAACACGCCCGGCCGGTTTTTTTTCATCTGGATTGGCGTGTGAAAAACGTCCAGCGCACCGGCGACCAAAGCGGTTTCCACAAAGCTACCGAGAATTTCGCCCGCGCAATCGTCCAGATTGGTTTCCAGCACGGCGATGCGATCGGTTCCCCAATCCAAGGCGGTTGAAGTTTGCCCGGCATTCCTGGTTTTAGACTTCGGGCTTTGAATTTTGGATTGTGAGCCAAACACCGCCCGCAAAACATTGGGGCGTGTTTCATTATTGCGTGTGCCGAGGCCGAAGCCGATTTTTTCCGCCACGAGGTTTTCCATCGTGCCAAAGCTCTCAACGTATTCCGCGAGCAGCGCCGCGCCGGTGGGCGTGACAAGTTCGTGCGGTTCCTCGCATTGGGAAACAGGGATTTTTCGCGCGCCGAGAATCGCCAGCGTGGCCGGCGCGGGCACGGGGAATCGACCGTGCGCGCAGCGAATCCAGCCCGTGCCTTCGACGACCGGCGAGGCGAGCACGCGGGGCTTGCCGAGCTGTTCCAACGCGATGGCGGCTCCGACGATGTCTACGATGGAATCCACCGCGCCGACTTCGTGGAAATGAACCGCTTCAGCCGGCTGGCCGTGAATTTTCCCCTCCGCTTCGGCGATGCGCTGGAAGACGGCAACGGATTTTTGCTTCACCCACGCGGAAAGATTGCTGTCCGCGATGAGTTTTTTAATTTCGGAAAAATTCCGTTGGTCATCGTGATGATGTCCATGTGGCGCGCTGGGCGTGGCGCTGAATTTCAATGAGCGCAGATGCGTGTGTCCGTGACCGTGTTCGTGATGGTGGCCGGCGTCATGCGAATGTTCGTGCGCGTGGCCGTGCTGGTGGTCGTGGTCGTGCGCGAGGTGGACATCGAACTTTACTCCCGCGATAGCGGATTTCTGCCCGCGCGAAATGTGCAAATGATAGCCGCCGAGTTTTAACTTTTTCAGCTCCCGTTCGAGTTTTTTGGCGTCCACGCCGAGGTCGAGCAGCGCGGCGATAAACATGTCGCCGGCGATGCCGCTGAAGAGGTCGAGATAAAGAATTTTCATGACTGCGAAACCAGCGCGTTGATTTGGCTCGCGGCGTAGCCCGCGCCAAAACCATTGTCAATGTTCACCACCGTCACGCCGCTGGCGCAACTATTCAACATGGCCAGCAATGCGGCGATGCCGCCGAAGCTCGCGCCGTAGCCGATGCTCGTGGGCACGGCGATGACGGGCTTGGCCACCAGCCCGGCCAGCACGCTCGGCAGCGCGCCCTCCATGCCGGCGACGGCCACGATGACGTTCGCGCTTTGCAGCCGGTCCATCCGCGCCAGCATCCGGTGCAGGCCGGCCACACCGATGTCGTGAATGCGTTCGACGCAGTTGCCCATGATTTCGGCGGTGACGGCGGCTTCCTCCGCCACCGGCAAATCGCTCGTGCCGGCGCAGACGACGGCGATAAAGCCGGCGCGTTTTGGCAACGTTTTTTTTTCAATGGTCACACAGCGGGCGAGTTCATGATGAACCGCCCGTTTGAATTTTTTCTTGAGTGCGCGGGCGTGTTCGGTGGTGATGCGGGTGACGAGCACCGGTTGGCCGAGTTCCAAAAGTTTGGCGGCAATTTTAACGACCTGCTCCGGCGTTTTGCCGGCGCCAAAAATGACTTCCGGGAAATTTTTTCGAAGCGCGCGATGTGTGTCCACCTGCGCGAAGCCAAGGTCGGCCACGGGCGCGGCTTGGAAGGCGTGCAGGACTTTTTCGCGCGGGATTTTTCCGGCGCGGAATTGCTCCAGCAGATGGGCGGCTTCGGCAGTTGTCATCGCGGGAAGTTGCCTCACGTTCGGCAAACTGTCACGTGGGAATTCAGTAAAATTTCTTCAAGATTTATTTTGCGGCTGTCGCTTGCCAGCGGGGCTTTCCGGGACTACTTTGCGCGCCATGAAGTATCGTCGCTTTGGCCGGACCAATTTGCAGATGCCCGTGATTTCGTGCGGCGGGATGCGCTACCAGCACAAGTGGCAGGATGTCGCCCCGCAGGACATCCCGCGCGCGAACCAGGAAAATCTGGAGGCGTGCATCCATCGCGCACTCGAACTCGGCATCAACCACATCGAAACCGCGCGCGGTTACGGCACATCGGAAATGCAACTCGGTGCGCTGCTGCCGAAACTGCCCCGCGACAAGATGATCGTGCAGACCAAGGTCGCGCCGCAGGCGAGCGCGGAAAAGTTTTTGGAAATCTTCGAGACCTCGATGAATTATCTGAAGCTCGACCATGTGGACTTGCTTTCGCTGCACGGCATCAATAATCGTGAGACGCTCGACTGGTCGCTGAAAAAAAGCGGTTGTCTCGAAGCCGCGCGCAAGTTGCAGCGCGAAGGTCGCTGCCGGCATATCGGTTTTTCCACGCACGCGACTCCGGACATTATTTTGGAAGCCGTGAACACAGGCGAATTTGATTACGTCAACCTGCACTGGTATTTCGTAAACGACTTGAACTGGGCCGCTGTTGTCGCTGCGAACAAGCTGGACATGGGCGTGTTTATCATCAGCCCGAACGACAAGGGCGGCAAACTTCAGGAGCCGGGTGAAAAGATCAAAATACTTTCCGCGCCACTGACGCCGATGCAGTTCAACGACCTTTATTGCCTGAACTGCCCGGAGGTTCACACGTTGAGCTGCGGCGCGGCCAAGCCGTCGGATTTTGACGAACACGTTGCCGCGCTGAAATTTTACGACAACATTCCCGCGACGATTGCGCCGATTGAAAATCGCTGGCGTGCGGAGATGGAAAAAGTCCTCGGCGCGGACTGGTGCGCGCGTTGGCAAGACGGATTGCCGAACTATGTAGATGTGCCCGGCAACATCAACCTCACTGAAATTCTTCGCCTCTGGACTTACGGCAAGCCGCTCGAACTGACGGCGTGGGGCAAGATGCGTTACAACCTGCTCGGACAAGCCGACCACTGGTTTCCCGGCGAGAACGCTGCGAAGTTGGTGGAATTTGATTTGCGCGCTGCGCTGAAAAACAGCCCATTCGCCGACCGCATTCCGGCCATTCTAGCCGAGGCGCACAAAATGTTTTTCGAGAAGCCGGTCGAGCGTTTGAGCAAAAGCTGATTATTCCACTGTCACGCTTTTGGCGAGGTTGCGCGGCTTGTCCACGTCGCAGCCGCGCGCGACGGCGATGTGATACGCGAACAGTTGTAGCGGCACGCTCGCCAGAATCGGGTTCAATAGTTCGAGCGTCTTCGGCAGATAAATCATATCCTCGGCAACCTTTTTCGTGGACTTGTCGCCTTCCGTTGCCACCGCGATGATCGGGCCTTTGCGGGCGCGAATCATGGCGAGGTTGGCCATCGTTTTTTCATACATGGCGTCCTGCGGCACGAGAAAAACCGTCGGCGTCTGGTCGTCAATCAGCGCAATCGGCCCGTGCTTCATCTCTGCCGCCGAATAACCCTCGGCGTGGATGTAGGAAATTTCCTTCAGCTTCAACGCGCCTTCGAGCGCAATGGGAAACGTGTAGCCGCGACCGAGGAAAAAGAAATCCTCCGCCTTGGCATACTTCTTCGCGATTTTTTTCAGCGCGTCGTTTTGCGAAAGGATTTTTTCAATCTGTTTGGGCAAAGCTTCCAGCCCGTGCAAAACATCCAGCGCGCGCTTGGCGGACAAATTACGCAGCCGTCCAAGATGCACCGCCAGCAAGGTTAAAATGGTGATGGTCGAGACAAACGCCTTGGTCGAGGCGACACCGATTTCCGGCCCTGCGTGCATGTAGATGCCGCCGTCGGATTCGCGCGCGATGGTGCTGCCGACGACGTTGACGATGGCCAGCGCCTTGTGGCCGCGCCGCTTCGCCTCGCGCAAGGCGGCGAGTGTGTCCGCCGTTTCGCCGGATTGCGAGAGCACCAGCAGCACGGTGTTTTTTTCCAACGGACAATTGCGATAACAAAATTCGTGCGCGAACTCCACTTCCACTGGCAGTTGCGCCAATTCCTCGATCAAATACTCGCCCACGAGCGCGGCGTGCCAGCTCGTGCCGCTGGCTGCAATGACAATGCGGTCAATGTTGCGCAACTCCGCCGCCGTCATGTTCAGGCCGCCGAACTTCGCCGTCGCGCCTTCAAAATCAATACGCCCGCGCAACGCATTCAGCACCGTCTGCGGCTGCTCGTAAATTTCCTTGAGCATGAAGTGCGCGTGTTTGCCGCGCGCGGCGTCTTCCTGCGAAAATTCCAGTTTGCTGATTTGCACGTTCGCCGTTTCCGTGCCGAGGTTCAAAACGTCGAAGCGTTCCGGCGTGATAGTGGCAACGTCGTAGTCGTTCAGATAAACGACTTTTTTCGTGTGTGCAACAATGGCGTTGGCGTCGCTGGCGAGAAAATTTTCGTCCTTGCCGATGCCGATGATGAGCGGCGAGCCGCGCCGCGCGCCAACAATCGTGTTCGGAAAATCCGTGCAGATGACCGCCAAGCCGTAAGTGCCGATGACCTCGCGCAGCGCGTCGCAGACGGCTTGGGTCAAGGCATTGCCAATTTCCGATTTTCGATTTTCAATTTTGCGTTTGTGATAATACTCCCCAATCAAATGCGCCAGAACTTCCGTGTCGGTGTCGGATTTGAACTTGTGGCCGGCGGCGATGAGCCTTTGCTTGAGCGTGTCGTAATTTTCAATGACGCCGTTGTGAACAACGGCGATGGTTTCTGACTGGTCGAAATGCGGATGGGAATTTTTATCGGCGGGAACGCCGTGCGTGGCCCAGCGCGTGTGCGCGATGCCAAGGCTGCCGGTGACCGGTTCGGCCTTCAGCAAACGCGCGATGCCTTCGTCAATCTTGCCGAGCTTCTTGCGGACGACGAGGCCGGGCTTGTCCAGCACGGCGACGCCGGCGCTGTCGTAGCCGCGATATTCCAAGCGCCGCAAGCCTTCGAGCAGGATGGGCGAGGCCGATTTTTTACCGACGTATCCAATGATGCCGCACATAAATTAATTCTGAATTGCGAATTGGTTTTTCAAAATCCAGTCCGCCATTTCCGTCAAGCCGTTCACGGCAATCGCGCGCTGCAAAGCGTCCTTCGATTCCTTTTCCAGTTCCGCGCCGTAGCCGGTGCGGACGAGTATGCTCTTTTTCACGCCGGCATTCCAGCCGCATTCCAAATCAATCAACTTGTCTCCGACCATGTAACTTTCGGCGAGGTTCAAATCAAATTCGTCCCGCGCGTCGAACAGGAACTGCGGCGACGGCTTGCGCACGCGGCTCGGCTGGTCGGGCGCTTCGGGCGCGATGTAAATTTTTTCAAAGCGCACACCGCTTGGTGCAAGATCAGCGCAGACGCGGTCGTTCACGCGCTCGGCGTCGGCGAGCGTGTAGTAGCCGCGCCCGATGCCAGATTGGTTGGTGACGATGATGAGCTTGAAGCCGGCGTCGGCCAGTTTTTTCAACGCCGCGCCCGCGCCGGGGAAGATTTCAACTTCCTCCGGTTTGTGCAGGTAATTTTTTTCGACGATGAGCGTGCCATCGCGGTCCAGAAATACGGCGCGGTTCATTTGCGGGCAAATTGTGGTCGGATTGCGGCAAGAATGGAATTGAAATTTTTCTTCATCGGCGCAGAATACAGCATCTTTTCGACTACCATTAATTCAAAATTATGAGCAACAAAGGACGTTTAGGCATTTTGGTCGGCGGCGGTCCGGCCCCCGGACTCAACGGCGTCATCTCGGCGGCCACCATCGAAGGCATCAATCAGGGCTACGAAATCATCGGCTTCCGCGACGGGTTCAAATACATCGCGGCGGGCGACACCACGCAAATCAAGCCGCTGACTATTCGCGACGTGAAGGATATTCACCTCAAGGGCGGTTCCATTCTCGGCACGGCGCGCACGAACCCGACCAAGTCCAAGGAGCAGATGGACAATATTTTCAAGGTGTTTGAAAAGCTCGGCATCACCGCGCTGGTCAGCATCGGCGGCGATGACACGGCGTTTTCCGCCAGCTACGTTGCGAAATATAGCCAAGGCAAAATCAAAGTTGCGCACGTGCCCAAGACGATTGACAACGACCTCCCGCTGCCCGGCACCGCGCCGACGTTCGGCTACGAAACCGCACGCCACTACGGCGTGCAGCTCGTCCGCAACCTGATGGAGGACGCGCGCACCACCTCGCGCTGGTATGTCATTGTCAGCATGGGGCGCGCGGCGGGACATCTCGCGTTGGGTATCGCCAAGGCGAGTGCCGCGACGCTGGCCGTCATTCTGGAGGAATTTCGCGGTCGTCCGGTCACGGTGGATGAAATTTGCGACATCATCATCGGCTCCATCATCAAGCGCACCGCCGAAGGTTCGCGCTACGGTCTCGTCGTGCTGGCCGAAGGTTTGATTGAAGGCATCGGCGAAAAAGGATTGCTTGAAGCGTTGCCCGAAGGCCAGCTCGCACAATTCGGCAAAATTATCCGCGACGACCATGGCCATCTGCGCCTCGGCGAAATTGAATTCGGCCGCCTGATGAAAGAGCTATTGACGCAGCGCTTGGAAAAGCTCGGCATCAAGATGGGTTTCATTGACAAGGATCTGGGCTACGAGCTGCGCTGCGCCGACCCGATTCCATTTGACGCCGAATACACGCGCGACCTTGGCTACGCGGCGGTGAAATTTCTGCGCTCGCCCGAGTCTGAAAAATACGGTGCCATCATCAGTTTCGTAGACGGTAAAATGAATCCGCTGCCGTTTGAAAAAATGCTCGACCCGAAGACTGGTCGCATGCAGAACCGCAAGGTCAATGTGGATGGGGAAGCCTACGAATGCGCCGTCGCCTACATGATCCGCCTCGAACGCGAGGACTTCGAGGACGCCAAGCAGCTTGGCAAGCTCGCCGCCGTGATCAAGGTCACGCCCGAACAGTTCAAGGCGCGCTTCGGCTACCTTGCCGGTCTCAAGTAAAAACCCTTTTAGCGCAAACGGCGGCGGGAATGTTCCTGCCGCCGTTTTTTTGTTTCGTGTCTTTCGCGTGGTTCGCGGTTAAATTATTTGCGTGAAACCGCTCGCGGATTGCAAACTTTACACCTTCGTGGACACGGCCTATCTGCACGGCCGCGCGCCCGAACTCGTCGCCCAACAACTGTGCGACGGCGGCAGCGACTTGATTCAACTGCGCGCCAAGCATTCTTCGCCGGACGAAATTCGCGCGCTGGCCGAAAAGATTCTGCCCGTCACGCGCCGCGCCAATGTCGGCCTCGTCATCAACGACCATCTGGACATCGCGCGCGAAATCGGTGCGGACCTCTGCCATCTGGGTCAGGAAGATTTTTTCGACGCCGGACACACGCACATTTCCCAATTGGCAATTGGCAATGGGCAATTGAAGATCGGTTTGTCCACGCACGCGCCCGCGCAGGCGCAGCGCGCGATTGACGCCGCTGCCGATTACATAGCCATCGGGCCGATTTACGCCACCGGCACCAAGCCCACCGCCAAACCCGTGACGCTCGATTATGTCCGCTGGGCGTCGGCGAACGTGACCGTGCCTTGGTTTGCCATCGGTGGCATCAATCTGCAAACACTCGATGCCGTGCTGGCCGCCGGGGCAAAACGCATTTGCGTCGTCTCCGCCATCCTCAACGCGCCGGACGTGGCGCAAGCCTGTGCGGAGTTCCGCCACCGGCTTTAAGTTCCCCGATTTTTTTAGTCGCAACCCGGCTTTTACCGCTGGCATGATGGCGGCATGCACCGGTTTTTTATTTTTGCCCTCGCGACGCTGGTCGGGGCGGGCTGTGCGTTGACAAAACCCCGCTCGTCGGATGCCAGCCGGAATATCGCCGCCGTTTTTGTGGATGTCGCGCAATTGCACCACGACGTCCAGTCCGACGGCGACACGTGGGACTATCTCTGGGCGGATGATGATAATCTTTATTCCTTCGGCTGCGACGGGCGCGGTTACGGCACGGCCAATCACAATGTTAATTTCAACCGGCTCACCGGCCCGGCGTGGAATGAACTGAGCGGCAGCCCCGTCAATCCCATGGGTGAATACGGCGGGAACGGGGCCTATCTGGCCGATCACTCCGCTCAGTTGAAAAGCCGGGATTGGTCCAAGGTTCCCATCGGCCCCAATTGGAAGGTCTCCGGGGCGGACTCGATTGACGGCGTGTTTTACGCCTTCATCGCGAACAACTGGTATGGCAATCAAAATGCCTACGGCGGCAACCGGCGCGACCCTTTCCTGCGCCAGACCGTCAATAACCAGAGCCTGATCAAGTCCACCGACCATGGGCGGACCTGGTCGCGCGCCATGGCGGCCAATGCCCTGCAGCCGATGTGGACGAACCGGCTGTTCAGCACCGGCTTCTTTTTCAAATACGGGCAGGATGGCGGCGCCACCACGCAGGACGCGCAGGACAAATATGTTTATGCCATGTCCAACGACGGCTATTGGAACAGCGGCTCCTCCTTCCGTCTCGGCCGCGTGCTGCGCGCGCAAATAGGCGGCCTCAATGCCGGTGATTGGGAATATTTTTGCGCCGGTCGGTGGACCAAGGATTTGTCCGCCGCCACCGTCATTCCCGGCCTGCCGAACGGCAAGAACCAATGCACCATGGGCAGCCCCGTCTGGCTGCCGACGTTGCAGAAATACGTCGCGCCCGTCTGGTATGATACCGGCGATTACCATGAGTGGTATTTTCCGCAGGACGTGATCTTCGCGTTTTATCAGGCCGATCATCCGTGGGGACCCTGGTCTTACATCGGTGAAAAGTCCGCCATGGAATTCATCGGCGCGCAGGGGCGCAATCGCAGTCATCGCTGGTATGGCCCCACGTTCAGTCCCAAGTTCATCACCGCGCATCCCGACGGCAGCGTGACGGCCATCCTGCTATTTTCTGGTTCCACTTGGGAGGACAAGCCGGACAGCCTTTACAAAAATAATTCTTGTCCGGTCACCTTTTATCCGCAGTCGCTGCCGCCGCTGCGCGCGACGTTCAACGACACTGCCGCCAGCTACTCCGACGGCTGGTTCTATCAAACCAACCGCAACGTCGGCGACCTGAACAATGACGTCCACGTTTCCACCAATGCCGCGAACTATTGCGACTTCACGTTCACCGGCGAGGGCATTGAGGTGTTGTTGGAGAAGTTCCATGACCTGGGCGATGTGGAGGTGCTGCTCGATGGCGTTTCCCAAGGGATTTCCCATCTCTACCAGGACCCGATGCCCCGGCTGTATCGTGTGCCCGTCTTCCGCAAAATGGATTTGCCGCCCGGCTCGCACACCATCCGCATCATCAATCGTGATACCAAAGGTGCGTTCTGTCTGGTGGATGGTTTCCGGGTTTACGGCCGGAACTGATTTGCCGCGTATCCGGTTTGACTACGTTTTGGCTGACCGGCCAGCCAACCCTACCGCTATGGCTTCGGCTCGTCCTTGCGCGGGAAGAGCGGCGCGGGTTCGCCGGTCTGGTGGCCGGGTTGCAATCCGCCCCACGTCGCGTCGGCCAGCTTGTCCGGCGCCCCCGCCAGACCGAGCTGCGCATAAATCTTCGCCGCCGTGCCGGGCAGGAACGGATTCAGCAGCACCGCCAGCACGCGGCAACTTTCGGCGAGATTGTAGAGCACTTCGTCCAACCGCTGCGCCTGCGCCGGATCTTTCGCCAGCTTGAACGGCGCGGTTTCATCCACGTATTTGTTCGCACGATTGACCAGGCCCCAGATGCTTTGCAGCGCGGCCTGAAGCTGGCTTTGCTTGAACAAGGCCCGCGTCTCGTCCGCCGCTTTCGCAGCATCGGCAGCAAGTTCGTTTGAGCGCGCTGGCACCACGCCGTTGCGATAGCGCTTCAGCATCGAGAGCGAGCGGTTGACGAGGTTGCCCAAGCCGTTCGCCAATTCCGCCTGATAGCGCGAGCGGAAACCGGTGTCCGTCCAGTTGCCGTCCGGGCCGATGTCCAACTCGCGCAGCACATAGAAACGAAACGCGTCCAAGCCCCATTCGTTGATGACCGCAATCGGGTCCACGACGTTGCCGGTGCTCTTGGAAATCTTCGCGCCGTCTTTCTGCCACCAGCCGTGGACGAGAATCTGTTTCGGCAGCGGCAGTCCCATCGCCTTGAGCATGATTGGCCAATAGACGGCGTGAAACTTCACGATGTCCTTGCCAATGACGTGGATGTCCGCCGGCCACAGCCCGAGCGCCGCGTGCGCGTCGGCGATGCTGGCGTAATTCACCAGCGCGTCAAACCAGACATACGTCACGAACTCCGGGTCGAAGGGCAGGGGAATACCCCAGTTCAGCCGCGCCGCCGGCCGCGAGATGCACAGGTCTTCCAGCTTGTTGTTCTTGAGAAAGCCCAGCACCTCGTTGCGGCGGTAGCTCGGCGCGATGAAGTCGGGATTCGCCTCGATGGTGTCAATCAGCCATTGCTGGTGCGCGCCGAGCTTGAAATAGTAATTGTCCTCCTTGAGTTCCACGACCTCGCCGTAGCTCGCGTCGAACGTGCCGTCCGGCAGGCGGTCCTTCTCCGTGAGGAACGTCTCTTCCTTCGCGGAATAAAAGCCGGTGTAACCTGCCTTGTAAAATTGACCCGCCGCGTGCAGTTTCGCCAGCGTCGCCTGCACAAATTCCTTGTGACGCGGCTGCGTCGTCCGCACGAAATCGTCGTTGGTCAGCTCCAGCTTCTTGGCAAACGCCTGCCAGTCCGCCGCCAGCGCGTCGCAATATTCCTGCGGATTCTTCTTCTCCGCCTGCGCCGCCTGCTGGACTTTCTGGCCGTGCTCGTCGAGGCCGGTCAGAAAGAACACTTCCTGTCCCAGGCTGCGGCGCGCCCGCGCGATGACGTCGGCGATGATCTTCTCGTAGGCATGGCCCAGATGCGGCTGGCCGTTGACGTAATCAATCGCCGTGGTGATGTAAAACCGTTTGCTCATTATATCGAAGGGATATTCTGACTGACAATGTCCGTCATGGCAAACGGGAATCCAAGTGCCGGCGATACCCTCGTCGCCTCGCTGTTCGTAGCTGCGCCGCCCCGGCGCGGTTTACATGAAATCGCTGGTGGCCACGGCCATGATGGGTTTCCCTAGCTTCTTGGCCCGCTTCCGGTAGGCGGCCCGCTTTTGCGGATTTTTGAGGGCGATGGAAGCCTGTCGCGACGCCTTCCCCAGCCGACCGGATTGCGCCTGCTGCGGCGGCGTGCGCGGTTTGCGCGAGGGCTCCGGCGCGGCGCTGATGACCTGCTTACCCCGCACCACGCGATAGACGAAGCCGCCAATCTGTCCGCGAATCGCGGTCAAGCCACTGTTGAGGGTGACTTTTGCCATAGCCGGTTTTGGTTCGGTTTTCTGCAGTGCCAAGTCTTTGCGTGGTGGCTGATTCCGATATAATGCCTTCGCATTGACTTCGCAGCTACTTGGCACTGACTTTGCAAGTAATCTACGCCTGATGGCTAAATGGTCAAGGGGTGGGCTGAGTGTGAAGGGTGAAACGTTGAATCGTGAAGTGGGCCTCGGCGCTTTGACGCCCGCGATTCCGCTTTAACCATTCAACGCTGCAACGCTTCCCATTGCAACGCCGCTTCGTAACCGCGCTTCCGCCCGTCTGCCAATCCACTTGTCGTTCCCGGCATTTCTGCTACGCTAAATCCCGGCTGTGGCGGACAACCAGCCAATAACCAAACACCGCATGACTCCTGAACTCTCTGCCTACGCCGCGCGCTTGCGCGGGCTGATGGCTGTTTCCCCGCCGGCCATTTCGCCGGCGCAATTTGACCGGCTCGCGCTGGAACTCTTCGCGCTCCAATTTCAATCCAATCCTGCCTACCGTAAAATCTGTGAGGCGCGCGGCCAGACTCCGGCCACGGTGCAACACTGGTCGCAGATTCCCGCCTTGCCCACAGCGGCATTCAAGGACCTCGACCTCACCTGTCTCGCGCCGACCGAACGGACGACGGTCTTTCATTCCAGCGGCACCACGGAGCAGCGCCCCAGCCGGCATTGGCACGGTATGGAATCGCTCGCGGTGTATGAGGCGTCTTTGACGGCTTGGTTCCTGGAAAATGTCCCGCCGGATTTACGATTTGCGATTGCTGATTTACGGTTGATTTGTCTGACCCCGCCGCCAAGTCTGGTGCCGCATTCCTCGTTGGTCCACATGTTCGATGTAGTGCGCCGCGAATATGCCTTGCCCGCTTCTGTCTTCACCGGACAACTGGATGCGGCGGGTTCATGGACGTTGGATTTCACTTCGGTTTACAATCAACTGACGGCGGCAATTCAATCAAGGCAACAAGTCATTCTGTTAGGCACCGCCTTTTCCTTTGTTCATCTATTGGACTTTCTTGCTATCAAGGATCTGGTTTTCAATTTGCCGGAAGGTTCGCTGGTGATGGAGACTGGCGGTTATAAAAACCGCTCGCGCATCCTCCCCAAGTCCGGACTGCACGCGCTCATCACGGAACGTCTTGGCGTGCCGCGCGAACAAATCCTCTGCGAATACGGCATGAGCGAATTGAGTTCGCAGGCGTATGATGGCGGGGCGCGAAGCTTGAGGCTTGAGGCTTCGGGCAGCAGCACCCCAAGCCCCAAGCCCCAAGCCCCAAGCCGGTTTTCTTTTCCTCCGTGGGCCCGCGCCCAAATCCTTTCACCCGAGACGGGGCAGGGCGTTGGCGAGGGTGAGACCGGTCTGATCCGCATCCTTGATCTGGCCAATGTGTTTTCGGTCCTTGCCGTGCAGACCGAGGATCTGGGTGTGCGCCGGGGCGACGGCTTTGAGTTGATTGGCCGGGCGCAACTCGCCGAGCCGCGCGGCTGTTCCCTGATGAACGCATGAACCTCCCCGCCTATTTCCTTGCCGACCTGCCGCCGGAAGCCGCGCTCACGCCCGCGATGGTCAACGCCGCGTGCGACACCCTCCGCCGCAACCGTGCGAAATATCTGCTGCCGCGTTCCACCGAGTCCATGATTGCGCTGCTCTGCGAAGTGGCGTCCGACTGGTTGCAGCCGGAGAACCGCTTTCGCCGGCTCGCGCTGGAACTGGGCCCGGCCGAGACGGGTTTCTCCGCCGCCGTCTTGCAGTCAGGTCTGGATGCTTTCTTCCGTGAGTTCACGCCCGGGAATTTTCGCCGACTGCTGGCGCAGGAAGTCGGCGGCGCGCTTTGCGTCACCGGCGACGACTGGCGCGCCGGCCGCGAATCCGTCCCCGCGCCGCACGCCTCCAGCCCCGCGCCCGGCTATTGGCGCGGCCCGGAACTGCTGGTCCACATCGCCGCCGGGAATATTCCCAATCCGTCGCTGATGAGCCTGACGCTCGGCCTGCTCACGCGCTCGGCCCAATTCATGAAGTGCGCGAGTGGCGCGGCGCTCTTGCCGCGGCTCTTCGCGCATTCGATTTATCATGCCGACCCGAAGCTCGGTGCCTGCCTCGAACTCGCCGCATGGCGCGGGGGCAACCGCGAACTGGAAGGGGCGTTGTTCGCCCACGCCGATTGCGTCACCGCCACCGGGTCCGACGAAACGCTGGCGGCCGTCCGCGCGCAGTTGCCGTCGCGCGTGCGCTTCCTCGGCTACGGACACAAGGTGAGTTTTGGCTTCGTGGCGCGGGAAGTTTTGCGTGAAGAAGAAATCGCCTCTGTCATCTCGCGGGCTGCCGATGACATCGTGGCGTGGAACCAGCAGGGTTGTCTTTCGCCGCACGTCCTCTACGTCGAGGAACGCGGCGCGGTGGAGTCCGACCAGTTCGCGCAACGTCTCGCCGTCGAACTCGCGCAGCGCGAGCTGGCCGCGCCGCGCGGTGCCATTGCCACCGAGGAAGCCGCGCGCATCGACTCCCAACGCGCCATCTACGAGACCATCGCCGCGCACCGTGCCGATGCGAAGATCTGGGCGAGTGCCAATTCCACCGCGTGGACGGTGGTCTTTGAGCATGAAGTCACTTTCCGCTTCTCGCCGTTGAACCGCTTTATCTTCGTCAAACCGGTGCCGGATCTGCCGGCCGTGTTGCGCGGCGTGGATGAACTGCATGGCCGCGTCTCCACCGTCGGTCTGGCCGCGTCGCCCGCGAAGGCCGCTGAGCTGGCGCGCGAGTTCGCTCATTGGGGCGTGCCGCGCATCTGCCCGCTCGGCCGGATGCAGTCGCCGCCGCTGACCTGGCGTCACGACGGGCGCCCGGCGCTGGGCGACTTGATTCTTTGGACGGATATTGAACTATGAAAATGGAACTACGAAAAACGTTTCAGTTTGAGGCGGCACATTTGTTGCCGCTGTTACCGAAGCACCACAAATGCCGCCGGCTCCACGGCCACAGCTTCAGCGTGGAGATCGTGGTCGCCGGCGAGTGCGATCCCAAGCTTGGCTGGCTCATGGACTACGCGGAGATTTCCGCCGCGTTCAAGCCGCTCTGGGAGAAGCTGGATCATCGCTATCTGAACGACGTGCCCGGCTTGGAAAATCCCACCAGCGAAGTCGTCGCCGCTTGGATCTGGCGTAAGTTGAAGCCCAAACTGCCGCTGCTCTCCGAAGTCGTGGTCGCAGAAACCTGCACCGCCCGCGCCGTCTATCGCGGGGAATGAATGCAGTGGGCGGCGAGTTTGCTTGCGCTTCCCCCGTAAATCGCAAATCGTAAATCCGAAATGATACTCGGCACCGGCATTGACTTGATCGAAGTCGCGCGCATCGCGGCGTCCTACGCCAAGTTCGGCGACCGCTTCGTCAACCGCGTGCTGCTGCCGGACGAGATTGCCTACTGCCTGGCGCACAAAAATCCCGCGCCGTTCCTGGCGGTGCGATTTGCCGCGAAGGAGGCGGTGTCCAAGGCCTTCGGCACCGGCATCGGCGCGTCGCTCGGCTGGCACGATATTGAAGTGCGCCGCAAGGAGTCCGGCGAACCGTTTGTGGTGCTGCATGGCAAGGGCGCGGAACTGTTGGCGGCGCGCGGCGCGCGGCAGTTGCATCTTAGCCTGACGCACACGGAGAATTACGCCGCCGCCACAGCCATCTTGGAAGGGTGAGGATTGTTTCCGGCCGGATGTCAAAGGAGGATGTGAATGTCCGGTCGGTCAGTAACGCCTGCCTCCTTCATCTTCGCGCGCAATTCGGGGGAATTCACATAAGCCTGGGCGGCGTTTAGGTTGTCCGTGGCGAACAAAATGAACACGTTGTTTGGATCGGCTGCGCTGCGCCAAAGGTGTTCCTCCTTAAGTCCAACAATCTTTCGCACGCCGGCATTGGCGGAATAGATGGCCTTCCACCGGTTAAAATCAGCCACCTTGGCGCGAATAAAGATATGGGGCATGTTGTTTTTTCCGGCGACGTTATTTGAGGTTGCGTTTCCCGTCAAGCTGACAAGAAACGCCGGCTAGCAGGAACGTCACCGCAATTCAGCTTTTCCGTCGCCTCATTTGCGCTTAAGGTGTGCCTGTGGAAACGGCGATGGTATTGGCGATTCTGGTGTTCGCGGGCGCGAGTTTCTTCTTCGCGCTGGCGGAGACGGCGCTGTTTTCCTTGAGCAAATGGCAGGTGGCGCAGCTTTCTGAAAAAAAATCCGGCGCGGGCAAGATTGTTTCCAAACTCCTCGAACGTCCCCACGATTTGCAGGCCACGCTGGCGCTGGG
>CAISYZ010000250.1 GCA_903889895.1 uncultured Verrucomicrobia subdivision 3 bacterium
GCCCACGATCTCCGTCGTCGGCCTCATCGACAAGCCCGAGCACGTCACTACGCAATGGTTCAAGGACGAAGGCGACGCCATCATCCTGCTCGGCGACGCGGTGGACCAAGCCGACCCGATTTTCGGTCTCGGCGGCAGCGCGTATCTGCAAGTCGTCCACGGCAAGAAGAATGGTTCGCCGCCGCGCTGCGATTTGGAAGTTGCGAAGACGCTGCACACCACGCTCATCGGCCTGATCCAATCCGGCCTCGTGAAGAGCGCGCACGATTGCAGCGAAGGCGGCCTCGCCGTCGCGCTCGCGGAAAGCTGCATCAGCCAGCTCATCGCCCGAGAAACGCCGCGCCTTATCGGCGCGACGATTGATCTCTCTGCGTTAGCAGCGGACGTGAGTCCGCTCCATTCGAATTCCGAGAATAGTCAGAGCCGACTCACGTCGGCTGCTACGAGTCAAGGGGTTCGCCTCGACGCCTTGCTCTTCGGCGAAACGCAATCGCGCGTCGTCATCAGTTGCAAAGCGCTGGATGCCGTGAAAGTCGTCGAACGCGCCAAGCTCATGGGCGTGCCCGCAGTGCAGATCGGCAAAGTCGGCGGCGACAAGCTGACGGTGAAAACCGTGGCTGGCGAATTCTCCGCCCCGCTCACCGAACTGCACGATGCGTGGTGGAACAGCATCGCCCGCGCGATGGCGTGAAATGAAATCTCCCAAAAACTGGTTTATCATCGCACTGCTGTTGGGCCTCGTCAGCGCAGTGTGCGCACAGGACGCCGTTAAGTCCGCGCCGGCGGCTGATGCGGCCCAGGCGCGAACACCGGCGCAAGCTGAATTCCTGAATTGGAAGTTCGGATTGTTCCTGCACTTCAACATCGCGACGTTCAACGGTCAGGAATGGGCGAACGGTTACGAGGATCCGCTGACGTTCACGCCGACGAATCTGGATTGCGGGCAATGGGCGGAGGCGGCCCAGGCGGCCGGCATGAAATACGCCGTGCTCACCGTGAAGCACACCGAAGGTTATCCGCTCTGGGATAGCGCCGTCACCACGCACGACATCACCGCTTTCAAGAATTTTAAAAACGGTCAGGGCGACCTTGTCCGCGAGTTCGTGGACGCCTTCCGCGCACGCGGCATCAAAGTCGGCTTCTACTATTGTGCCCCCGGAGATTTCGACAACCGTTTCGGCAATACCTTGCCCACGAACCAGCCGTCGCTCCACGGGATGCCGCCGGACGCGCAGGGCGACTACGCGGGCTGCATGCGCCAGCAATTCACGGAGCTGCTCACCCACTACGGGCCGGTGGATTTGCTCTGGTGCGATCAATATCGGGTGAAACTGAAGGCCAAAGAGTGGGCCGACCTCAAAGCGCTCATCCACCAGTTCCAGCCCAACTGCCTTGTCATCGCCAACAACTCCCACAAGTTGAGCGAAACGGACATCTACAGCTACGAATATCCGATCTACAAAAACGAAAAAGGCTATCCGCCGGTGACCAATGCCATTCCCTCCGAGGTGTGCGACACCATCGTGGATTGCGGCAACTGGTTCTGGCAACCGGGCGTGGACGCGCACCTCCGCAGCGCGGCGGACATCGTGGGCGTGCTGAAAAAGTGCAACGACCGCCAGGCCAACTATCTGCTGGACGTGGGACCGGACCGGACCGGGCGGATTGATGCGGCGGCGGTGAAACGGCTCCAGGAAATCGGTGAATTGCGCCGCGCACAGGGCGAGTGATCGCTTCGCCCGCGCGATGGCGTGAAACGAAACGCGTTGCAAAATCTGGAAGGAACAGCTGGCGGGAATAAAATGAAAGCAATACTTGCACTCGTCATCATCGCTGGTTTGCTCACTGGTTGCTCTCTAGCCCAGTTGACGCCGCTTCCAATAAAACCTTGGAATGCCACGGTTAAGGTTGTTGGCGAAGATGGATTGCCAATAGGTGGGGCTAACGTGCTAATCGGATACACCATTCCACCGTATGCCTTTACCGACAATCCCAAATACAACGGCAAGTTTTCTGGGCAAACAGATACTAATGGAATTTACGCAGCAAAGCATGATGATCGTTCCGACTCTTTGGGATTTAGTGTGCAAAAGAGCGGTTATTATTCAACCCATTCTACTTATCGTCTGGGCGACCCAGAACAATATGTAGACCGAAGAAACATATCCTTGACACTCACTCTCAAAAAAATTGGCCAGCCCATAGCGATGCATGCCAAGCGGCAAGAGATGAAAATCCAAAAGGAAGACGAGGCGATAGGGTTTGATTTGAAAGCGGGTGATTGGGTTACCCCCAATGGCAAGGGCAATCATGAGGATCTCTATTTTACGGCGCACCGAAAGATTTACGGCGAGCATGAATATGACTGCAACTTGACTGTGACCTTCCCAAACAAAGGCGATGGTTTAGCTGTTGCCTCTACTGAACCCGACGGCGGCAGCGAATTCAAGACTTCGCGCACAGCGGCGTTAGATGGCTATCAGCCAAAACTTTCGTTGCAGTTCAGCAACACGAACCAGCCGCCAGCGGTCTTTGGGTATTTTATTCGCGTGCGAACGGTTTTGGATGATAATGGCAAGGTAAAGAGCGCGCTTTATGGGAAGATTCCTGGAAACTTTAGGTTCTTTGCCGGGACAAAAGCCCCGAAAGCTGGAATGGCTTTTACCTATTATCTCAATCCCACGGCCAACGACCGGAATGTCGAATTTGATCTGGGGCGGAATTTAATTCGGGATTTGAGACCGGAAGAGGAAGTCAAAACGCCATAGGCTTTCGAAATAGAGACGTTGCTATTTTTATTCCGTAGGCCAAGCCAACGTGGTCTTTTGCGCCGGCCACGTCGAATCGCCGACGCTGAACTTCCTGTTTGCCGACACCAGCGACGCCGCTTTGGTTCGCTGGAACCGCGACCACCTGCCGCACCGCGAAAAATTGTCGCCGTAATATTAGCTGCGAAGCAGCGTGCGATAGTAGCCCATAGCGCGAGCTATGGGTTCAAGGTTCAAAAACGAAAAAGCTCCGGCAGGAGCGGCAGCCCCCCCCGCCGTATTTTCTTACGCCGCTACGCGGCTTAACTCGCTTAATGATTAAACCCACGGCTGACGCCGTGGGCTACTATCTTGCGCCACTCCGTGGCTAACCGTGCCAACGTGGTCTTTTGCGACGGCCCCGTCGAATCGCCGGCGCTGCCATTTCCGTTTGCCGACACCAGCGACGCGGCCTTGGCGCGCTGAAGATTTGGCAGAAAAGCCCCGCTTATCCCCCAAAGATAAGGCTTATTCGCCAAGCGACGGGAACCAACTGCAAGGCGACTTGGTCAAACTGTAGAACGACATTGCTTCACTGCAAAATGACTTTGTTACATTGCAAAGAGACTTTGTCACACTACAAAGCGACTTTGTTTGACTGCAAAGCGGCTTTGTCAGACTGCAAAACGACTTTGTTTGACTGCAAAGCGACTTTGTCAGACTGCAAAGTGACTTTGTTTGACTGCAAAGTGACTTTGCTACGTCGCAAAATGACTTTGCTTGATAGCAAAACGATTTTGCAAAACCGCAAAATCATTTGGAAAGCATTGAAAATGAGCGAAATAGATAAAAAACCCGCTCCAAGCGCTTCCCCGGCTGGGTTTGGCGCAGCCGCCAACGCCGGTCAACCGGCCACCGCGCCATTTCGTTGCGGCCAATCAGATTAACCGTTGGTATTGGCGCGTTTTCCCGTATAATAATCCGGCCAATAGTCGGCCATTTCACTTCCTCGCCGTGAAGGTGTGGGAGGGGGAAGTCGCCAACGGCTTGGCTTGCCACCGCCCATAACATCCATGACCGACCACGCCCAGCCACTGGAGACCAGCCCGGCGTGTGAACGCTGCGGGAACCCGGAGGCGCAGGAGCTGGGCGGGTCCTGGCTTTGCAGGGATTGCATTGAACTGGCCGGATGTGGCTGCGGCGCCCACGCGCCGGACCCGGCGGAGTGAGCAACGGCGGGCGAAAATCTGCGTTTTTCCGTTTTCACGGCTTGCAATTTTTCTTTTCACCGGCAAATTTCCCCGCATCGGATTAAACTTTTAATTGATTAAGGAGCCATGAGTAACGAAGCCAAACTGGAACTGGACGGAAAAAGCTACACGCTGCCCACGCTGACCGGCAGTGAACACGAAAAGGCCGTGGACGTATCGGCGCTGCGCGCGAACACGGGCTACATCACGATTGACGACGGCTACGGCAACACTGGTTCGTGCGTCAGCAACATCACGTTCATCGACGGCGACAAGGGCATCCTGCGCTACCGCGGCATTCCGATTGAGGAGCTGGCGGAGAAATCGAATTTCATCGAGACGGCTTATCTCATCATCTACGGCACGCTGCCGACGCGCGCGCAGTTGAAGGTGTTTTCCGACCAGCTGACGGACCACCAGTTTTTGCATGAGGACATGAAGTATCATTTCCAGGGCTTTCCCACGGGCGCACACCCGATGGCCATCCTGTCCTCGATGATCAACGCGGCGAGCTGCTTCGACGAGGGCCTGATGAACTGGAAATGGGGCAAGAACCAGCAGTTCGACACCTACGTCGCGAAGCTGACCTCGCAGGTGCGGACGATCGCGGCGTATTCCTATCGCAAATCCAAGGGGCTGCCGCTGATTTATCCGAAGCAGGATTACAAATACACGGCGAACTTCCTGCACATGATGTTCTCGATGCCGTATGAGGATTTTGAACTGAAGCCGGAAGTGGTGAAGGCGCTGGACTTGATTTTCCTGCTGCACGCGGATCACGAGCAGAACTGTTCCACCTCGACTGTCCGCATGGTGGCGTCCTCGCAGGCGAATCTCTTCGCGAGCTGCGCGGCGGGCGTGTGCGCGCTGTGGGGCCCGCTGCATGGCGGCGCGAACCAGGCGGTGCTGGAAATGCTCGACGAGATTCACCGCTCCGGCGACGACGGCTCGAAGTTCATCACGGCGGCGAAGGACAAGAACAGCGGCAAGAAGCTCATGGGCTTCGGCCATCGGGTTTACAAAAACCACGACCCGCGCGCCAAAATCATCAAGGTGGCGTGCGACGAGGTGCTGTCCAAGCTGCACATCACGGATCCGCTGCTGGATATCGCGAAGAAGCTGGAAGAGGCGGCGTTGAAGGATCCCTATTTCGTCGAACGCAAACTGTATCCGAACGTGGATTTCTACAGCGGCATCATCATGCGCGCCATCGGCATTCCGGTGGAAATGTTCACGGTGATCTTTGCCATCGGCCGTATGCCCGGCTGGATCGCGAACTACAAGGAAATCATGGAGGAGCCGAAGAGCCGCATTTATCGTCCGCGCCAGATTTACACCGGCAAGACGATGAACCATTATCTGCCGATCGAACAGCGGAAGTAAAAACGGGGCGGCCGCCGGATTCCGTTGACACCGGAAATAAAGAGGTGCAGGTTTCGGTGAATTGCCATGAGTAAAATACTGGTCATTGACGACGAATCCTGGCTCCGCGAGATGATCCGGATTGCGCTGGAGCAGCAGGGCTTCGAAGTTCTCGAGGCCGTGGATAGTTCCGACGGCGACGCCAAGGCCCGTGAATTACTCCCCGACCTCATCCTCTGCGACGTCAATATGGGCAAGGCCGACGCCGGCTACGTAACGCTGATGAAGCTGCGCGAAAACGCCGCTACCGCCGCCATCCCCTTCATCCTCATGACCGGCATGGCCGACTCCGCCGGCATGCGGCACGGCATGGAGCTCGGCGCGGACGACTACCTGCCCAAGCCGTTCAAGGTGGACGAGCTTTACGCCGCCGTGAACGCGCGGCTCCGCAAAATCAAAACGGTCCGCGAAGACGCCGAGCGCAAGCTCACCAGTTTGCGCACGCAGATTTCGCTGATGATGCCGCACGAACTGCGCACGCCGCTCAACGGCATCATTTCCAACGCTGAAATGCTGGCCACCGACGCCGCCACGCTCGGCACAGCCACCATTGCCGAGATGGGCCAGGAAATCAGCCAGTCCGCCCTGCGGCTGGAGCGGCTCATTGAAAATTTTCTCTTCTACGCGCGGCTGGAAATGGTCGCCACTGATGCCGACAGCGTCATCGCCCTGCGCTCTGCGCGGCTGGCCGCGCCCGCTGCGGTGGTGCGCACCGCTGCCACCTCCCAAGCGGAGATGGCTGGACGGCTGTCCGACTTGGTGCTTGATGTGGCCGATACGCCGGTGCCGATGGCGGAGGAATATTTCAAAAAAATTGCCACCGAGCTGGTGCAGAACGCCTTCAAATTTTCCGAAGCCGGGTCGCCGGTGCGGGTGACTTTAAGTTTGTCCGCCGAGGGAGTGGAGTTTGCCGTCCAGGATCACGGCCGCGGATTTTCCACGGAACACATCCGGCGCATTGACGCCTATGTCCAATTCGAGCGGAAAATGCAGGATCAGGAGGGCCTCGGCCTCGGGCTGGCCATTGCGAAGAAGCTGGCCGAACTCCACGGCGGCCGACTCGCCATCACCAGCAGCCGGGAAACCGGCACCAGCGTCGTCGTCAAGCTGCCCCGGCCAAAGAATTCCTGAAACGTCAGAACGGCAGCCGGGTGTAAAGCAGGTTCAGCCCGCGTCCCGCGCCTTCCGCCGCCAGAAACAGCAGCACCAGCGCCAGCACCGGCGCGAAATCCACCCGGCCCGCCCGCAGCGGAAACCGTTTCAGCGGCGACAACATTTTTTGCGCGGTGACGTTGACGTATTTCCAAAACGGATGCCGGCCGAAATAAATATAGCTGTTCAATAGGTGCAGCGTCAGCAGCACGCCGGCGGGAAATTTCCAGATCACATAACCGGCCAGCCCGACGACCACCGACTGCTCGATGCGCAGCGGCATCGCGGCGGGCAGGTTTTGCATCCAGCCCAGCGGCCAGCTCAACGCCAGCCACACCAGCACCGTCGCCGCGAACGGCAGCAGTCCCCGCGCCCAGCGCGGCCAGCCATCCACGCGGCCCAGCGGAATTTTCACCAGCGAATGCACCGGCTCCGGTCCGGCCAACAGCGACAGAAATAAAAGTCCGATGTAGAAAACCCCCAAGGTCAGCCCGAAGCTCAAAAAGGAAAAGCCCAGCATCCGCCCAAACACGTCGCTGCGAAAAGTCGGGGCCGTGACCAGCAAATCCAGCTTGCCAATCCAAAACGGCGCCAACCAGCGGTAAGCCACGGCCCGCAGAAACAGCAGCACCGCGAGAAAGGCCAATAGGTGCCAGCGGCGAAGTTTTTTTGGCGCGGCCGGCCGCAGCGTGCCCATCAGCGTGGCGGGCGTCCGCTTGACGAGCGGGTCAAATCGGATGGAGCGCCAGTTCAGCCACAACAGCAGGCCAGCGAGGTTCAAAATGAAATCTACGTAGGCCATGCAAATCTTGAATTGGGAATTCAGAATGACGAATCACTCAAAATTCGCAATTCTGCATTCACAATTTGCCTCACATCATCTTCAGCAGCGTGTCCGCCATTTCGCTGGGTGTGACAGCGATGCCGATGCCGGCGTCCTTGAAGGCCGCGATTTTTGCTGCCGCCGTGCCCTTGCCACCGCTGACAATCGCGCCGGCGTGCCCCATGCGGCGTCCGGGCGGCGCGGTCGCACCGGCGATGAAACCGGCGACGGGCTTTTTACAATTCTTTTTGATCCATTCGGCGGCTTCCTCTTCCGCGCTGCCGCCGATCTCGCCAATCATGATGATGCCGGTGGTCTCGGGGTCGGCATTGAAAAGTTTGATGACATCCAAGTGCGACGTGCCGTTGACCGGGTCGCCACCAATGCCAACGCAAGTGGATTGGCCAACGCCGCGTGAGGTGAGCTGCCACACGGCTTCATAAGTCAACGTGCCGGAGCGCGAGACCACGCCGATGTTGCCCTTTTTGTGAATGTAGCCGGGCGCGATGCCGATGCGGCAGCCGCCATGAGAATCCTTGCCTTCGCCAGGCGTGACGATGCCGGGACAGTTCGGCCCAATGAGCCGTGTCTTGAGATTGCCTTGCAGCGCGCGTTTGACGCGCACCATGTCGCGCACCGGAATGCCTTCCGTGATGGCGACGACGAGTTCCAGTCCGGCGTCCGCGCCTTCGAGAATCGCATCGGCGGCAAACGGCGGCGGCACAAACACCGCGCTGGCGGTCGCGCCGGATTGTTTCACGGCCTCGGCAACGGTGTCAAAAATCGGAACTTTTTTCCCACCGTGCTCAAAGAATTGCCCGCCCTTGCCGGGGGTGACGCCAGCGACGACCGACGTGCCGTAATCAATGGAGAGCTGCGCATGCCGCGCGCCGAAACTGCCGGTGATGCCTTGAATGAGAACCTTAGTGTCGGGTTTGACGAGAATAGACATGGTAAATAATTTGGCTTTCTTCTGTGTTAAAATCGCACGCCGCTTGGGCAAAATGCTCGCCGCTCTGGCGGCTTTGCAGCTTGCCCTAAAGGTTAATCTTAAAATTTTTTACTGCTCCAACTCAACTCTTTTCCAAGCCGCCGCCGGCGGTTATGAGTGGAGAAGGGGTATTTCCCGAAGCAAGTCAGCTTTTCTTGAATACTTTGGTGTCCCAAGACACCGCCAGGGAATCCGCGCGGATGGCGTCGGCCAGCTCCACAAACGGCACCTGTGCGTCCAGCCAGCGCGGATTTTTGGCAATGGCGTCCATGGTCGTCTGCGTGTGGTTGCAAAAAAGGTAAAGGCCATTGCCGATGACCAGAAAAGCCTCGATGCGCGTGCCGACACCGTGGCGGGAAAACTCAAAATCACCCACGCCGTATTTTTGGTTGTGCAGCTCGGCGCGGAGCGGGCCGAGGTCGTGGACGAAATTCTGGAGGAACTCGTCATTGCGCGGTCCGGTATAGAAAAGCACGCGCGCCTTGTTCTCGGCGAGGGAGACCACGGCCCATTCATCAAACACCGAGCCGCCGTAGCGGGCGTCCATCTGTTGCGCGCAGGTTTTGATCCGGGCGGAAATTTCTTCGAGCGTCATGTGTTTGAGCAGAGCAAATCCCGCGCCGCCGCTCAAGGCAATTTACGCGCCGGCGACTTTTTCACCGCCGTGATGGTCAACGTCGCCCCTTGGCCGGCCAGCGCCAGCAGCAACGTGGCCGGCACGCTGATTCCGCCCAACACGGGTGCCAGCAGTAACGTGGCCACGATAGATCCCAGATGCCGGTTATCACCAATGACCTTCGCGCGCTGGCCGCGCAGCCAGTTGTAAAGCAGGTTTGACCGCACGCCGAACCAGTTCAGCAGCGATTGCACGAAACTGAAATTATCATATTCGGGTGCCAGTGAACTGGTCCACGCTGGGTCCAGACCAGCCTCGCCTAAAATCCGCGCCAGCGATTCGCGCGTGTGATGCGAAAGATGACGCGGGCAGTCGAGGTGAAACCAGCCCGCCCGGGTCAGCCGCGCCTCCGGGCTGCCAAAATTGGGCACCGCGACCAGAAACAATCCACCGGGCCGCAGAATCCGGGACACCTCCGCCACCGTTGGACGCGGGTCGGAAACGTGCTCGAGAACGTGCCACATCACAACGACATCAAAGCTGTTGTCGGGGAAATTTAATTCCCGCAGCAAGCCCACACGCACGGGCAGTTTCAGAACCTCCCGCGCGAACCGGCCCGCGCCTTCGGAAAATTCCGTGCCGGTCACGTCGCAGCCATACCGCTGAAACGCCCGCAACAGCAGCCCCCGGCCGCAGCCCACGTCCAGCACCTTCGCATTTTTTCGTTGCAACCGGCGCAGCACTTGGGCCGACCGCCAGGCGTAAAGCTTTTCCTGCAGCCATTCCATCACCGCCGGAAAGCGTCGGCCATTTGCATCACCGTAATAACCGGCCGGATAATATCTGCCGATGTCCGCCGGCACCGGCACAGTCACGACCTGCGCGCAGCGGCGACAGCGCACCACCTGAAACGTTTCGCCGCTGATGTAATCAAACGCGGGGAAAACCTCCTCGCACTCGGCGTCGGGATGCGGACACGGTTGCATCCGCCAAAGTAGGCGGCAAACCGTCACCGAAACAATAAAATTTTGGCTGCGTCGGCCGAAATAAATCTTATCATTCGGCAACAACCTTAAAAACATGGCGCTCCCCGACGGGTTTTCCAAAACCGCCTCGACCACGGCCAAGCCCGCGTGGCCAGTTCATCTGCTGCTGGCGCTCACGCTCGTGGTGGCGGTGGCCAGCGTGTTTGTGCCGCCGCGCCAAAGCCAGCCGGCGGATGCCTTCCTGCTGGTGCTCGCCGTTTCCGCCTCCGTGGCAATTCTCGCCCGAACACTGCCGTTGCAAAGCGTCCTGTTCGCGGCGTTCATTACCGCGCTCATCGGCGGCGCGGCGCACGGCCTGAGCGCGCGCACCGGGCTCCCGTTCGGCCCGCTCTCCTTCGGCGAACAAAGCGGCCCGCAACTCTTCAACACCGTGCCATGGACAGTGCCGTTCATCTGGGTCGTGGCCATTTTCAATTCGCGCGGCGTCGTGCGGCTGCTGCTCCGCCCGTGGCGCAAGGTGAAAAATTACGGCATCCTGCTCATGGCGCTGACGGCGCTGCTGGCACTGGCCTTCGACTTCGCGCTGGAAGCGTTCGCGCGGGTGAAACATCTCTGGCTGTGGCAGCCGACGAAAATTTCCGTGACATGGTTCGGCGCGTCGCCGCTGGTTTTTTTGGGCTGGGCCTTCGTGAGCGGCATCATCCTCGCCGTAGTCATGCCCTATCTCATCCGCAAACAGCCGGGCAATCCCAGCGCGCCGGATTTTGCGCCGCTGATTTTGTGGCTCGGCGCCATCGCGCTGTTTGGAATCAACGCGGCTCAGGCGCAGGCATGGCCGGCGGTGATGGCGGATGGCATTTTCGCCGTGGTGATCGCGGTGCTCTGCTGGCGCGGTGCGAAGTGGTGATTCAATTTTTCCGCGTCACCTTCAATTTGCCGACGCGCGGCCCGTCCATTTCCTCCACGCGCAATTCAAATTCGCCTACCGTCACAAAATCGCCGGCGCGGGGAAAGCCGCCGAGTTTTTCCGTGACCCAACCGCTCGTCGTGGTGGTGCTCTCATCATGCGGCACGGTGCCGATAATTTTCTCCAGTTCGTGCAACGCCAGCGTGCCGGCGGCTTCCCAGACATTTTCGCCAAGCCGCACCAGTTCGGATTTCTCCGTGTCGAATTCGTCCTGAATCTGCCCGACGAGCGCCTCCAGCGCGTTCTCCAAAGTCACCACGCCGACCGTGCCGCCGAACTCATCCACCACGACGGCGAAATGCGCTTTGCGATCAAGAAACCGCCTCAGCAACTTGTCGAGCGCGGCCGTTTCGGGAATGTAAAACAGCGGGCGCGCCAGCGGCAGCAGTTCCGCCACGGTCTTCGCCCGCTCGCGCGAGGCATACAAATCCTTGATGTGAACCACACCGAGCGTCTTGTCGGGGTCGCCGTTTTCGCAGATTGGAAAGCGCGAGTAGCGCGTTTTTTCCGCAAGCGCCACGCACTCAGCCAGAGTTGCTGTCGTGTCGAACGCCGTGATTTCATTACGCGGACGCATCACCTCGCGCGCCGTGCGATGCCGCAAATCGAGCGCGTTCAAAATCAAATCTCGCCGATCGCCCGCACCTTGCGCAGCGGACAAAACGACGCGCAATTCTTCTTCCGAGTGCCGGTCATGCAGTTCGCCACCGGTGAAACCAAGCCAGCGCAAAACAATTTGCGACGAGCGGTGCAGCACCCAGATGAACGGATACGAAATGCGGTAAAATAAATTCAGCGGCGACGCCACCCACAGCGAGGTTTGCAGCGTGCGGCGAATGGCAATTGCTTTCGGCACCAACTCGCCCGCGATGATGAGCAGGTAGCAGTTCACGAAAAATCCGACGACGATGGCGATGGTGCTTTGCGTGTGTTCGTTGGTGATTTTAAGCAGCGGAAAAATTGGCTCCAGCAGCGCGCGGAAAACCGGTTCCACCAAAACGCCCAGCGCCATGCTCGCGAGTGTGATGCCGAACTGCGTCGCGCCGATGTAGCGGTCAATGTGCGCGACGATGTGCCGCGCGGTGCGGGCGCGGCGGTTGCCCTTGGCCGCAAGCGGCGCGAGCTGCGTGTCGCGAATGCGCACGAACGCCAGCTCCGCCGCCACGAAAAAGGCGTTGGCCAGCACCAGCGCCGCCACGGCCAGCAGCTTGAACCCGTCGTCAATGGCATCGTCCCAAGTCACAATTTCACCTCGCCAAACATCAGTTTCAAAATATCCTCCAGCGCCAGCACGCCGGCCTCGCCGCCGTCGCGGGCGAGCACAATCGCGAGCCGCTGGCCGGCGCGCTGCATCCGGCGCAGCGCGACTTCCAGCCGCGTGCTGTCGTCCAGAAACAGCGCGGGCGACATGAATTCACCGGCAAATTTTTCCGCCGGAAAATCTTCTAGAAACAATAGCGCGGTCACATCGAGCATTCCGGCGACGCGGCGTTGACCGTCGCGCGATTCAAAGACTGGCAGGCGCGTCAGATTTTTCTCCTGTGCAATTTTCACCGCGTCGCGCAGCGGCGAATTGACCTCCACGGAAAAGGTTTTCGCCAGCGGAATTGTAATCTGCGCGACGGTGAAATGCTGCAAATCCAAAACTCGGTTGACCATCGCGTGTTCCTCGGTCGTGAGGGCTTGCGCAGCCTCGGCCATCACGGCGCGCATCTCCTCACGGTTGCCAAACAGCCGGCCGGTGAAGACACGTGAACCGCGCCGGCGCAGAAAAAATTGCGAGACGCTCTCGACTAAAAACACCAGCGGCGCTAGCGTGAGATGCACGAAGCGAAAAACCTTGGCCGATGAAAGGCACAGCCGGTTCGGATACGCACGGAAAAGCATCTTCGGCAGCAAATCGAAAAAAGCGTAAAACAAAAACACCACGACCGTGAACAGCGCCACGATGAGCGCAGTGTGGCCGCCAAACCATTCGTGCAGCTTGGCGATGCTCCAGCCAAGGACAACAAAATTCACCAGCGTGTTGCCAAGCAGAATCGTCCAAAGAAATTTTTCTGGCTTCTCCAAAAAGCCATGCAAAATCTGCGCCTCAACCGCACCCGCGCGCGCGAGCCGACGCACGCGCAGACGGTTCAACGCGAACACGCCTGCCTCCATGCCCGACAGCAAAAATGACAGCAGCAGGCACAGTGCGAGGCCGAAAAAATTGGCAAAGTATGAGGTCACTTGGTTTGCTCCACCAGCAGTTCACGCACACGCCGTTCATCCGCGACCTGCGCGGTGAACTTCAAGCCGGCGAATGTCGCCGATTCGCCCGCCGCCGGCACCACGCCGAGCAGGTGCGTCAGCAAGCCGCCCATCGTTTCGACCTCGTTCACTTCAGGCAGCGGCGGAAATTCGCGACGAAAATCCTCCAACCGCATCGTGCCATTCACTCGCCAGCGGCCGGCGTAAATTTTTTCCAGCACGAAACCTTGCGGCGATGTTGCCACGCGAATTTTGCCGACGATGCCGCCCAAAATATCTTCCATCGTCACCAAACCAGCGGCGCTGCCAAACTCATCCAACACAATGGCAAGGCCGCGTTGCTGTTTCTGCAACGCGCGGAAAAGTTGCAGCAAATTCATCGTCGCCGGCACGAACGACGGAAATTCGATGACCTCCGCCAAATCCACTTTCGGATCAAGCAGCAAAGCGCGCGTGTTCAGGATGCCGACGATGGTGTCGGGCGTTTCATCATATATCGGCAGCCGGCGGTGCTTGAATTTCCGCGCCATCGCGAGCATTTCGTCCACCGTTGCGTCGTCGGAAATCGCCGCCATGCCGGCGCGCGGACGCATCACGTCGCGCGCCGTGCGGCGGTCGAGGCTGATGATTTGCAAAATAATTTCGCGCTCCGATTCCTCCAACGTGCCCTGCTGCCACGCGAGTTCGAGCAGTTCCTGATATTCCGCCTCCGTCACGGCGGCGGGCGGCGCGGCGGTGGCGGCGGCCTGCTTGAGAATCGCGGCGTTCGTCCATTGCGCGGCGCGGTAAAACGGCTTGGTGCCGCGGCGAAAAACCAGCAGCGGCCACGCCACGCGCAACGCCCAGCGTTCCGGCTGCCGCACCGCGAGCGTCTTGGGCAGCACCTCGCCGACGAGCAGCACCACCGCTGCCAGCGCGAGCATCGTCAGGCCAAAACCCCACTGCGCGTTGAACACCATGCGGAGCGCGGCGGCGAGGATGGCGGCGTTGGCGAACGTATTTCCCAGCGCCAGCGTGGCCTGCAAATCGTGGGGACGTTCGAGGAGTTTGGAAACAATCTTGCCCGCGCCGGATTTTTTTTCAGAAAGCTGCGCCACCTGCCATTTGGAAAGGGAAAACAGCGCCGTCTCCGCCAGCGCGAAGAAGAAACTCGCGCCCGCGAACACCAGAATCGCTGAAACCATCGCCGTTTCCATTACGCCCAGATTAAGCGCAAACGAGACAATGGAAAAGCCGAATTGCGAAGGCAAATTGATGCAAGGCCAGATAAAAGCGAAAAGTTAAAACGAAACAGTCAAGGTGCGCGTGCCTGTAAAATCCGATATTTAATATGTCACGGCATCACCACCCGATAAAACCTTGCGTTGGGATTAGTCGCAGTGGAATCAAGAAATTGCGAAAGGCCATTCGTATTTAGCAGTAACGCCGTTGGCATCCAATCCACAAAATTTGTTGAAGTCTCGATTAAATAAGTGAAGTTCGTGGCCGCTGACAGTTGCAACAACGGCGTGTTGTTTGTGATGGAAATGGCGAGATTAATTGGTTGAGTCACACCCACAAAACCCGTCGCTACATTCGTAATGGCGATGCTGGAGTAAGTGCTATCAAACGAATCAAGCCGGAAACCCAGAACATAAACATTAGTCGTTGCTGGGCTGTGGAGGAAGAAACGATAGGTTTGCCAGCCAGACGCAGCAACGCGTTCATCCACCGTGCCAATCTGATTTGTGTCCCAATAAACCGTCAGCAAACCTTCTGCGCTACTACCATCCGTGAATTCGGCGTCAAACTGCACAAAATTGACGAGATTGGTTGTGGTTAAACCAACCGCCAGCCAAGCCGTCACACCGGTGCTGTTCGTGTTGCTTGAGGAACTTTGGTAGAGCGGCTGAACATAATTTGCCTTGACGCTTGACTGCAC